>CAYFTJ010000080.1:0-2945 GCA_964346155.1 uncultured Oscillospiraceae bacterium | reverse complement strand
TATTGCTCTCTCGACTACGGCCTTCTACCTTGATGGTCTTCACTCCAAAAATTGTCAGCAATATATGAATTCCAGCACAAAGTGCCCCTATATAGCACATGATAGGCAAAGCCGCTACGATATCGTTATTATAGGCATTTAATACCCCTCCAAAGATAGCTCCATAGAGGGCAACGGCAAAGGTAGACAGGAAGGTATTTATGGAAATACCTGTACCTATCTTTTCAGGCGGTAGCTGACTTTTGATATGGGGAAGGTTGGAAACAAAGTAAAAGCTTTCACCAACGCCTAAGAGAGCCATACTTATATAGATGATTATTACAACCTGGGAGGTCTTAGCACCTAAGCCTAAGGCCAGTAGACCAATTATAATGGCCCCTCCTGCCGCTATTAGGGCAGCCTTTATTCCACCTAACCCTCTCTTTGCAACCCAAACCCCTATACCTGCAGGAAGCAGGATGGTGGCTATTGTTTTAGGCAAAGACAGGGTTCCGCTCAGGGTAGCCGACACACCTATACCCCCTTGGGCAAAGAGGATCAGATAGCTGGTTACTATGGAGGAATAGGCCGTTACTGTCAAGGTTCTTAAAAATCCCATTGCCACTACCGGGTTTTTAAAGAGACCCACATCAATAACCGGTTCTGCAAATTTGCTCTCGTACTTTACAAATATGAATAAGAATAGAATCCCTCCAATTATTAATGCTAGGCTAGGCAGGGATGTCCAAGAGAAGTATGAACCGCCTAAATTGAATACCAAGAGGAGTGGTCCAGCACTTAATATTAAGAATAATATGCCAAGGTAGTCTATTACAGGTTTTCTGCTCTTTGCCTTACCCTCCTTGTAGTTTTTGTTTATCATCCAAAGGGAAACGGCCCCTAGGGGGATCAGGTAAATGTATACCAGGGAAGGCCCAACTAAATCCGTGATAATTCCGCTAAGCAAGGGACCAAGGAGCATGGACACATTATTTACCGAGGTATAGATACCCATATATTTAGGGAATTCGCTCTGCTTCGTCACATCGCTAATCATGGCAACCGGTAAGGAAAGCATTAAACCCATGCCAATACCAAGGATCATAAAGCCGATAAAGTACCATATATATTGGGGGGCAAGGGAACATAGGATATTGCCAAAGGCGAAGATACCGGTACCTGCCATTATAGCGTTTTTCCTGCCGAATAGATCGCCCAGCTTGCCGCCAATGGGAGTTGCTACAGCCATAGCCAGTACATAGCAGGTAACGAGAATACCATAGTAGGACTGTGCTCCAAACTTTTCTAAAGCTTTAGGTATAGCCAGCATAGCCCCCAAATCACTTGCCATAACATAGCCTTGCAGAAGATATACCCCGATTAAAATCATCCTTTTCCTCTGTTCATTATCTGATTTTGTAATATTATCTATCATATTTCCCTCCTTAAATAGGGCTAATGCCCACGAAATTTTAAGGGTCATGGGCATTAGCAATTTAATTTTTATAGAATTTTCTATCTTTTTTTAAGTATTTCCCTCTGAACTAAAATAACATCCTCTGGGGTAAAATCCTCCCCTGCGGAGGCAGAGTAGAGCTTTGCCAGATCTTCGAAGAAAGGTCCCGTTTCTATACATGCTTCAGGAGCCATAACTCCTTTTTTATCAATGAGACCTTTTCCAACCATATAGGTACCGATTGCCTGGCCAGCGTAATTGTAGGGTAGCAGGTCTATTACACCGCCCATCATAAGCCTTATGGTGTAGCGTACATATTCATCCTTTTCCCAGCCTTCAGCTATGGCAGCCTGACCTGCCCAAACTCCTCTATCCTTCCATCTCTCCGGAGCTTCCCATAGGGGTGTATCCGGTTTTACCGGTGGATTTAGAGGTTCCTCATGACCCCTTGCTTCTTTTCTAAGCTCCCTAGTTACATTTGGCATCAAGGATCCAAGACAGGCACAGAAATCGTTGATTTTGATATATCGAGGTAGAGTAACAGGTTCAGCATGACCTAGGTACCAAGATTCCGCCCTTCCTAATGGCTCTGCAAAATCGACATATTCACCAACCTCCAAGGCAGGCATGGTGTCCCATTTACCACCCTTCCAAATGGGGACATCACCGGTACTAACATGAACCATATGGGCCCAAGCAGCCGGAGTCAGAAGTTTCCTTCCGGAGGAACGTGCTGTAGCCTCTAAATAGGTGCCCTTAACCTTATCAAGGGGAGGCAGTCCAACAGCCCAGCAGATCTTTAAAGTATCTATATCATCCAATTTATCTGCTGCAAACTTTGCCTGCATATTGGTGATACCAGGGGTGGTACCCATACAAATGAGGGCAGTAACTCCCGCTTCCTTGGCCTTTTCGTCCAATTCCAATAGATCCATGGCAGCGTCATGATCATCGCATACATCCACATAGTTGACCCCAGCCTCAATAACAGCATCCAGTACTGGAACACCAAATTTTACATAGGGGCCTACGGCATTTAATACTACATCAAATTCCTTTACTGTCTTAATAAGATTCTCTCTGTCGGTAACATCGATTTTCATGGTGGATACCTTGGGGGAATTTAATCTCGCTGCATAACCGTCAGCAGCCTCCTTATTGATATCCGCCAGCACTATGGATTCTACATCAGGATAGTTGAGAAGCAAGGATGCCCCTCCGCCCCCCATACCACCGGCACCGCCTAATACTAATACCTTCATAAACTCATCCCTTCCTTATATTATTTTATGCGCTCTATGCGCTATAAATCATATAAATCCTTCACAATGTCTACAATTATCTATAATTTGTCCAGTTCCTTCAAATCTTTAAGATATTTGCCTAAACTACCGCTTCATGATAAAATTATAAACCTAAAGTGTGCACATTGTCAAGACAAAGATTTTTATCTTTTAAGTGAACCTCTATAACTATTTCTATAGCGAAAGTTATGTTAATTTTACGCTTG
>CAYFTJ010000079.1:0-3374 GCA_964346155.1 uncultured Oscillospiraceae bacterium | reverse complement strand
AATAGTCAATAGTGTGATGGGGGTGATTGATGTGTTTTGGTTAAAATACAGGCTGATTATAAGCCGAGGGTGTATTAGATTGCAATCTGTTATAATATACTCATAATGAAAATGCTCATAACTGGTGGCGCAGGGTTTATAGGGGCGAACTTTGCACATTATACCGTAAAACATAAGCCTCATTATGATATTACAGTTGTAGATAAGTTAACCTACGCAGGCAACAAGGATAACCTTAAGGACATAGCTGACAAAATTACGTTTGTCGAAGGTGATATTAGTGACCCAAAACTAATGGATGAATTGATAAAAGATACTGACATTGTTGTCCATTTTGCGGCGGAAAGCCATAACGATAACTCTATCCGTAATCCAAAACCTTTTTTAGACACAAACGTTACGGGTACCTATAATATTTTAGAGGCAGTCCGCAAATATGATAAACGTTTACATCACGTTTCTACAGATGAAGTGTTCGGCGACTTAGCTTTAGATGACCCAAATAGGTTTACAGAAGAAACAGCTTACAAGCCTTCTAGCCCGTACAGTGCAACAAAGGCAGCATCAGACATGTTAGTGCAGGCTTGGATACGGACATTCGGCGTCAAAGCCACTATCTCTAACTGCTCTAACAACTATGGTCCCTACCAACATATAGAAAAGTTTATTCCCAGGCAAATTACCAACATTCTAAGCGGTATTAAACCAAAACTTTATGGAACCGGAGAGCAAGTGCGGGACTGGATACATGTAGATGACCACAATGAAGCTGTTCATCTCATTATAGATAAAAGCCCTATGGGTGAAACGTGGATTATTGGCGCAGATAACGACCATGTAAACAATAAACAAGTAATTAAATTAATTGGGCAACTTATGGACAAAGGCAGCGACTACTACGAACATGTAAATGACCGTCCTGGGCACGACATGCGGTACGCCATGGACTCTTCTAAACTGCGCCGGGAACTTGGCTGGAAACCGCGCTACACAGACCAAAATGGCATGGAGAATGGGCTAAAGAAAACTATAAAGTGGTATGAAGAGAATAAGGATTGGTGGCAGCCGCAAAAAGAAACAGTAGAAAAAGCCTATAAGGAGCAGGGACAATAAATGACCAAAGAGTTGAGCGTAACCGAGTCGCCTATAAGTGGATTATATGTAATCACCCTTCCACTTCATAAGGACAACCGCGGCTGGTTTAAAGAGAATTACCAAAAAACTAAAATGGAAGCCCTGGGTCTTCCTCCTTTTACTGTCGTCCAAAATAATTTTAGCTTTAATGAAGAAAAGGGTGCTACGCGTGGGCTGCACGCTGAGCCATGGGAAAAATACATTTCAGTAGCGAATGGTGAAGTGTTTGGTGCCTGGGTAGACTTACGCAAAGGGCCAGGCTTTGGCACAACTTTTACCACCACTATTACACCCGCTAAGGCCATTTTTGTTCCACGGGGTGTAGCCAACGGCTTCCAAACACTTGTGCAAAACGTCACTTACACCTATTTAGTGAATGCGCACTGGCATCCTGCTGCTAATTACACCTTTGTTAATTTGTTTGACCCACAGCTTGGCATTAAGTGGCCCATCAATAAAAATAGCGCTATTGTCTCAGAAAAAGATAAAACCCACCCACTACTAAAGGATGTCACCCCTATGGAGGACCTCTAGATGGTGGAGAGAAATATTAAACAAGACCAACTGCTAATAACCGGTGCGAATGGACAGTTAGGCAAAGCGCTACAAGTCCAATACCCAAACGCCCGTTTTGCCGATATTAAAGAGTTAGACATTACTAATGCAAAAGCAGTAGAGCGCTATAACTGGAGCGGCCTAAAAGTAATAATTAATGCTGCCGCTTATACTAACGTTGACCAAGCAGAAACACTCACAGGGCGTCAGGACGCCTGGCGGGTTAATGCTGTAGCAGTTGCAAATCTAACTAAGATAGCCCAACAAAAACACCTCACGTTGGTCCATATTTCTACCGACTATGTGTTTGATGGCACTGTAAAAGGTTCACACACAGAAGATGAAAGCTTTACTCCACTAAGCGTGTACGGTGCAAGTAAGGCTGCCGGAGACCTGCTTGTTAGCACACTCCCCCACCACTACATTTTACGCACCTCCTGGGTTATTGGTGAAGGTAGTAATTTTGTAAAGACTATGCTAGGGCTTGCACAACGCGACATCTCCCCAAGTGTGGTAAATGACCAAGTGGGTCGTCTCACATTCACAAACGAGCTTACACGCGCCATTAACCACCTTTTAACAACACATGCACCTTACGGAACGTACAATGTAACTAATTCTGGTATTTTAGCCAGTTGGGCACAAATTACAAGGGAAATTTTTCAAAATGCTAATAAACCAGAACTAGAAGTGAAAAATACTACTACGGCAGCGTATTTCAAAGGTAAGGATAATATTGCCCCACGGCCTTTAAATAGTGATATGAGTTTAGAAAAATTACATAAAACTGGTTTTGAAAGCCGCGACTGGCAAGAAGAATTAAAAAAGTATGTAGATAAAGAACTAAAAAAGGAGAAGAAGTAACAATATGAAGGGAATAATTTTAGCAGGTGGCAGTGGCTCACGCCTTTGGCCCATTACACAGGCTATAAGCAAACAGTTAATGCCTGTTTATGACAAGCCGATGATATATTACCCACTAACAACCCTTATGGAGGCTGGTATTAAAGATATTTTAATAATAACCACCCCAGAAGACCAGGCGCAGTTTAAACGACTGCTTGGTGATGGTGCGCAATGGGGTATAAATTTGGAATATGCTGTCCAGCCCAAACCAGAAGGTTTAGCCCAAGCCTTTATTATAGGCGAAGATTTTATAGGTGACGACAAAGTGGCACTTGTACTGGGAGATAATATCTTCCATGGTGAGGACCTGGATGATTCACTAAAAGAAGTCACCAACCCGGAAGGTGCTTATGTGTTTGCTTATAAAGTAGCCGACCCAGAGCGCTATGGTGTGGTAGAGTTTGATGAAAACCGCAAAGCCATCTCTATAGAAGAAAAGCCAGAAGTGGCAAAAAGTAAGTATGCGGTTGTTGGACTATATTTTTACGATAACGATGTTATAGAAATAGCTAAAAATGTAAAACCATCAGCCCGTGGCGAACTTGAAATAACAAGTGTAAATAGCGAGTACCTAAAAAGAGGAAAGCTGCATGTACAAACACTAGAACGTGGTGATGTATGGCTAGACACTGGCACCATCCAAAGCCTGACAGATGCTACGGACTACGTAAAAGTACTTCAAAGGCGTACAGGACAAATTATAGGCAGCCCAGAAAGAGTGGCTTATAAAAACGGATGGATAAGTAAAGAGCAGCTGGAAAAACTTAAAGAACCATTAG
>CAYFTJ010000078.1:0-3407 GCA_964346155.1 uncultured Oscillospiraceae bacterium | reverse complement strand
GTATGTCTTTATTGTGTTGACAGGAAGCGAAAGCGCCTGAGCGATGGCCGTGTATGCGTGTCACAACATCTGTCAGGTCCACATCGTAGGAGATACCCAGCAGGTTCTTTGCCTGCCTGATCTGCACGTTGCTGTCCCGACCGACGCGGCGAACAACGAAAACGTCCCACCAGTCACGGGTCAGTTCCCCGGCATACTTTTCCGCGACACCGCCTTCACCGAGGATCGCTCCCACTGGATTCACGTTTCGGAACTCCACGCCTTCGGCCTTGGTGTTCAGATCGGAATAGAAGGTGAAGTCATGCGCTGACAGGCAGGAGTTGGAAAGCGTCTGTACAACAGAAGCCCCCACCGCGGAGGATGAGGGCTTGTAGCTCTTAATCATGTTGTCGATCAGGTCATAGAATATATGCCGGGCATAGACAGTGATTTTGTCGAGTTCCGGGACAATGCGGTATATGCGGAAAGGCTGATCCCGCAGCTGGCGCGCCTGAACGACGGAAGATACCGCGGCGGATGCGGAGCTCTCCTGATGATCGAAGGTCAGGTAGGTCGTTGACATGTAGCCGCGCTTCCCGTCCGGCGCTGTCACCTCATACCAGCTGCTGTTGGTCTTGGCGATGACCTGCACGAAGGAGCCGTTCTTATAAGTGGCCAGCACCTTATACTTGGTTCCCGGCCCGGAGCGCAGGCGGAGAGTGCCTTTCCGGGTCTCCGCGCCGGAGAAGTCGGTGTTCACCCGCCAGACCTCTGTCCTGCTGTCGTCCCCCGGCGCGGAGAAGTTCACGCGGGGCGTCATGGCGGCAGGCACCGGAGCGCGGAGAATGCAGCCCTCCACCAGCCGCTGCCATTTTCCGGCTTCATCGATGGGATGCACCAGTTCCAGTTCGTACTCGCCGTTCAGGGTCTCCGTCACGGTTGCGGACAGCGGAGACAGGGTGCCGTTGCCGTTGGTGGAAAAGTCAGTGCAGTCGGCGGAGTATACGCAGATCATGTGAGTCGTTCACCTCCCTCATGGGCATGGAAATAGCCCCGTCCTAACGAACGAGGCCTGATTTAAGATTTTGCTGTCAATTTGGCGAATTGTATATCTGATCCTGCACCTGATTCATCAATTTAAACAGTCGAAGGATGTCACTTTCTTCCGTGCCTGGTACACCATCAAGTATCCAACGAATCGTGTTTTCGTCCGCCATGTTGTACCGTGTTGTGAAATGCGGCGTAGACAGAGGCGCAAATTCCGGAACCCTGATGTAATAATAGCTCTGCTGGCTTTGAATCCAACTTGCGCGGCTTTCATCCTCGACACTCGCATAACCAGCTTTGCCATCATCAGTAACAACCATTTTTTCAGCAATACGTCCTTCGGCACTGAACCAGAAGTAATACAGTTCCAACCATGTGGTTGCCGTTGGAAGCGTCTGTCCCTTTTTCCAGACAAGCCGGCAATCAGTAAGTGTACCCTGATAGATGGCATCGTAATCGTCAGCGTTTATTACGCCAAGATCAACTTTTTGGTCAGATGCAATCGAATCGCTCGAATACGGCTGCATCTGCATGGATAGATAGAGTGACCGTTCATCATACTGCATAGAAACAGTAAATCCAGATTTTTTGTAATCATGCAGGTCTGCGGTTACATATATGTTTCCATCCTCAAGCTGATAAAGATTAAGCTGATAGCTTTCCATCGGCACCGGTTTGGTCTGGATCACCACCCTGTTCCAGGCAAACAATGCGATGCCATATACAAAACTTGCAATCAGCACGCCCAGAAGAAGCGCTTTGATAAAGCGTGTTCTCTTCTTCTTGCGAAGCATCCGAGCCGCCTCACGATTGGCCTGCTGTTCCTGACGCACTTCCTCAGCCGTGGCAGGAGGGAGGTCTGCCATCAGCTGCTCCATATATTCTCGACATTCTTTGCATCCTTCCACATGCCGCGCAACCATGTTTTTGCTGTTTTCACTGGCTACATCATCCAAAACCAGCGGCATCAGGTCGCGGATCGTATCACATTCCTTATTCATGATCGTCTTCTCCTTTCAAGGCCTCCTGCAGCATTCGCTTTGCTCGATAGCAGGTGACACGTGCCCAGCTTTCCGACTTTTTGAACAACTCACCGATCTCCTTATAAGACAGATCGCAGAATGTTCGCAACGTAAAGACTTCACGGTACGGTTCTGATAAATCGTGCAATGCTTTATGCGCTGATATCGCCAGACTATGATTTGCGATATCATCTGTGAAATCGGGCGTTTCAGGCTCCGGCACATCATCTATTGAAATGGCATCTGGCTTACGCAGGGATCTGTAATAAAGGTTCCTTGCAATTGTACACAGCCATGTTCCAAGATTGCTTTTCCCCTGGAATTGATCTCCCTGCTTCAGAGCTTGATAGAAAGTTTCCTGCGTGAGCTCATTCGCAAGATCCTCATCATGGCACAATCTGAAAAGATAGCCCATAACGAGATTCCTATTCTGCTCATAAGCAGTTTTCCCGTCGAGCACATTCATCACCCCCTTCCATAAAGTTAGTTCCACGAAAGTGAGAAACGTTACAAAGATTTTTTTGCCTTGTGCAGGCGATTCATAGCGTACCACAAAACCTTGTTCATAGAAAGCACCAATTCGGCTTTATGACCACCTTCGTCACAGTCCCATTCCAGCTGATCGCATTTGCTCCCGGCTTTAACACCGGAAAATCTCCACTCATGTGATCGTTCATCAGGGTGTTGCCCAGATAGGCTTCTTGTAGAGCACAGTCCAGCACAATGCCGCTGGAGATGTCTTCCAGTTCCACAATGGTCGTACCCACCATGAGCGTGATGTCTCCGGCGCCCGTCACCGTGATGATCGGCTCGGAATACAGGCTGCCTGGATTGGTCACCACGGTTCCTGACGTTGTGACGACAATATCCGACACATTTTGTGCGTGCCAGAAAGGCTTGCATCGGAAATTGACCGCGAATGAGCGGTGCGGATTTCCTCGCAGGATTTTTTCAAAGTCAATTTGATTCACGATCCGGGCCTGGTAGTAACCGCCCGGTCGGTTGGCAAATGTGACCCTTCCGCTGCCTTTGAGCCAGGCCGCAATTTCGGCAATCCTGGTCGCGTCCTGAATAAAGCAGGTGGCGGTCATGACCATATCATCGTACACATCGTCGCCTTGCAGCGTTGTCAGGCTGCCGGGGCGGCCGGGGACATTCGTGAATGTCGCCCGTTCGGCAGGCATAGATATAGGCGGTTGCTCAGACACACGTATACCGTGCACTGTGCAACGCACACCGTTCCATTCGAACCAATCATTCACAAGAATCACCTCACAGGAAAGGCGCTGCTTTTTAGCAGCGCCTCAGCCTGTCGACAAAGCGGTCTTGGCAATTATGCTAAAGCCGCTTTGTTGTAGG
>CAYFTJ010000077.1:0-3501 GCA_964346155.1 uncultured Oscillospiraceae bacterium | reverse complement strand
TGGTGGGAAGACTTCGACAATCTTTCGAATCTTAATCTATCGCTTGACATGGAGGATATGGTTAAAGTTTTTATAGACGACAGCCTAAGTGAGTTTTTTTATCGAAAAGAAGATGATAAGTGGGTCTATGATTTAAAATAGATTATTTTCGTGCCTGCCACAGGTACGGATTGTTCTTTTTCTGCACCAAGATTGACTTTTACTGTCCCGATTTGCCATACTGTCAGCAACAACCCTTGTAAGAAAGGAGAGCGCTATGAGCCCTTCGCCCTTTTATCTTTTCAGTTTAGCCCCGGTGTTTGCATTGCGGGCTGTTTGCGCTCACCTTAAGCTGTAAAGAAATTTTGTGCATTTGCAGGCGCTTGCTTACAGCAAGGGCCATTTTTATTATAAAGGAGAAAGAATGATGAAACACATGAAAAAAATCTTGTCCCTGCTGGTTATTTTCAGCGTACTGTTGCTGGCTGGCTGCCAAAAAAAGGCCCCGGAAGTCACAGCAACACCGGAAGCCCAGGCAACAGAAGAAAAGAAACAGTACACCGTGGGCATTGTGCAGCTTGTTCAGCACGAAGCGCTGGACGCCGCCACCAAAGGCTTTATGGATGTCCTGAACGAAAAGCTGCCAGATCAGGTAACCTTTGACGTGCAGAACGCGTCGGGCGATTCAGCCAACTGCACTACCATCGTCAACGGCTTTGTCGCCAAAAAGGTGGACCTGATCATGGCAAACGCAACCCCTGCCTTGCAGGCGGCCGCCTCCGCCACCAGCACCATTCCTATTTTAGGTACTTCCGTAACCCACTACGCGCCCGCCCTTGACATTGAAAACTGGACGGGCACCGTGGGCACCAACGTATCGGGCACCAGCGACCTTGCCGATTTAAAGCTGCAAGCCACCATGATTCCCGAGTGGTTCCCGGAAGCCAAGACCGTTGGCCTTTTCTACTGCTCAAGCGAAGCCAACAGCGCCTTCCAGGTAGAAGAAGTTGAAAAGTACCTGGCCGAGCTGGGCCTTGAAACCAAGCGTTTTTCCTTTACTGATACCAATGATGTTGCCTCCGTGGCGCAGGCAGCCTGCAATGAGACTGACGTTATCTACATTCCCACCGACAACACCGCTGCCGCCAACGCCGAGGCCATTGCCAACGTGATTTTACCTGCCGAAAAACCCGCCATTGTGGGTGAGATGGGCATTTGTAAGGGCTGCGGCGTGGCGACCTTAACCATCAGCTATGAAGATTTGGGCAGAGCGACAGGCGAAATGGCCTATAAAGTACTGGTCGAAGGCGCCAAGGTTCAGGAGATGCCTATTGAATTTGCGCCCAACCTTGAAAAATACTATAACCCCAATGTGTGTGAGCAGCTGGGCATTACGCCTCTTGAGGGTTACAAATCCCTTCAAGACTAATAGGATTGCAGGAAAAACATGAATTTTTTGTTGACTTTCTTAGGTACGCTGCCCGGCGCCGTATCTCAAGGCCTCATCTGGGGCCTGATGGCCATGGGCGTGTACGTGACTTTCAGGATTCTAAACATATCCGACCTGACGGTGGACGGCACCCTGGCAACGGGCGGAGCTGTATGCGTGATGCTGATAAGAAGTGGTGTGCCCGTGGGAACCGCCATTCTGATCGCGTTTTTAACCGGGCTTCTGTGCGGACTGGTAACCGCCTTCTTACATACCAAGTGGGGCATTCCTGCCATCCTGGCGGGCATCCTGTCCCAGCTTGCCTTGTATTCGGTGAACCTGCGCGTCATGGCAAGCAAGGCCAACGCTTCCATCAGCGTGGATAAGTATTCCCTGCTAATCAGCCAGCGTTATGTAAGGGAAACCTCCCTTCAAAACCCCCTGTTTGTATTGGTTATTTTTACCGTGGTTGTGATTGCCGTGCTGTATTGGTTCTTTGGAACCGAGTCGGGTAACGCCCTTCGTGCTACCGGCGCCAACCCCCGCATGGCCAGGGCGCAGGGCATCAATACCGATTTCCAGATCACTGTAGGTTTGATGCTGGCAAACGGCATGGTGGCCTTGTCGGGCGCTCTTTTGGCTCAGTACCAGGGCTTTTCCGATGTGAACATGGGGCGCGGCGCCATCGTTATCGGCCTTGCCGCGGTGATTATCGGCGAAGTGATAACGCAAAAGATATTTGTCAACTTTGCTTTAAAGCTTTTGGCAGTATCCATCGGCTCCATCGTTTACTTCCTGGTGTTGCAGTTGGTGCTGCAGCTAGGGCTTAATACCAACGACTTGAAGCTCGTTTCCGCCCTGATCGTTGCCATCTTCCTTGCGGTGCCGCATTTTTCCGCGCGCATGAAAAAAGGGCAGAACAACAAGGGAGGGGAAAAGAATGCTTAAAGTTCAATCGGTTTCAAAGACTTTCCACCCCGGTACGGTCAATGCCAACACCGCCCTTGACGGCTTGTCACTGCACCTTAAAAACGGCGAATTCGTTACCGTAATCGGCGGCAACGGAGCGGGAAAAAGCACCCTGCTCAACGCCATTGCGGGCACCTTCCCGGTAGATGGCGGCAGTATCGTTTTGGATGGAACCGACCTGACACGTTTGCCCGAATACAAGCGCGCGGCCTTCCTTGGCAGGGTATTCCAGGACCCCATGATGGGCACTGCCCCCACCATGCAGATTGACGAAAACCTGGCGCTTGCTTCCCGCAGAGGACAAAAGCGGGGCCTTGGCTGGGGCATGAAAAAGGAAGAGCAGCAAAGATACCGTGAGCTGCTTGCCGCGCTCAATTTAGGTCTTGAAGACCGGGTGAGCACCAAGGTGGGCCTATTATCAGGCGGTCAGCGTCAATCGCTTACCCTTTTGATGGCGGTACTCAAAAATCCCAAGCTTCTTTTGCTTGATGAGCACACCGCAGCCCTTGACCCCCGAACTGCCCAGAAAGTGCTGGAAATAACCGAACAACTGGTGAGCACCCGGCGACTTACCACCTTGATGATTACCCACAACATGCGTGATGCCCTGCACCTTGGCGATCGCCTGATCATGATGGATGGCGGACGCATCGTGCTGGATATTGCCGGCGAAGAAAAGAAAAACCTGACTGTCTCAGACCTTTTGGTGCGCTTCAGCGCCGCCGCCGGCAAAGATGAAGTGAGCGACAAGCTGCTGTTGTCCAAATAAACAAGAAAAAATGCTGTGCTTTAAACGTACAAGTGGTATTTTCCTTATTACTAGGTGGGATTGAAGAGATTTTTATAGGACGGATGTTTTTGTTTGCCGGACAGCTTGCTGTCCGGCAAACTTTTTGAGTGAAATTTGTGGAAACCATTTAAAAAAATAGCAAATATGGCATAAAAAGCAAAATAGCAACACAAAAAAGACACAAACATGGACAAGAACTTATCATGACGATTAACCAAATAAACGCTAAAATAAACATTACATAGCAAGGAGGTGAAAGGCCTCAACATATCGACAAGTATGTGTGAATATAAGCTAATGGGCTGCCGGGTATCCATGCTTAATGCTGTCATCT
>CAYFTJ010000076.1:0-3599 GCA_964346155.1 uncultured Oscillospiraceae bacterium | reverse complement strand
AACTAAAATACTGGTAATCAGTATTAATAATACTTATTAAGCAAGCCCTATTTAAGATAGTATTAAGAGCTGCTATAAAATAAAAAAAAGAGAGCCCCCTTTGGCGCAAGTTTGAGCGGAGCGGTAACTTCCCGAAAGCGTTTGGAAAAACATCGGCAGTTTAAAACTGCAATAAATAAGACCAACAGCTATCCCTCAGTGGCGGAGTAGATTTTTCTCTACTGCTTGTGTGTTTCAAAGCAGACAATAGTACGCAGGCACAAGTTACCGCTCCGCTCAAACTTGCGCCAATTAGGTAGGAGGTGCCATATTTTCATACAATAAATCTCACGTCCGATATGAAAATGATGGGGCATGGCCTAAGGCAATTGAAAAATATATGGCTAGTGGAACAGATGGATACAGAACTGCTGCAGTAGATATTGGATACGGAGATTTTAGTATAAGATTAAATATGTTTGCAGGTATGAACAAAACAGGGGATATAATTGATAAAGGTAGTTCACAGTATCCAAATGGAGTATATAAAGGAGGAGACGTAGATAAATATCGTTTAGGTGCATTATCTTTGGGATATAAACATTATAGAATAGGAGCAAACTCTGAAAATATACGTAATTTGTTTCAAAATCTTATAGTCCACAAAATTACAGGAGACCCTTATTTTAAAAATCTTAATAATAAATGGAATTTGTATTTTAATTTTGGCTCAACAAACAGATATGGCTTATGGTAAATATTTTAATGATTGAAAAATCCTATGAAGAAGTTATTTAGCATAATAGCAATTTTAATTCCATTCTTTTTATCTACATGCGTAATAGATAAAAAGGCTCTTACCATTAAGGATAAATATATCTTTAATAATGAATTTAGGATGGATGGATATTATGTAAGAGACAAACAAGAACAAGAAGATATAGAAATTGAGTATATTTTTATTCGATATTTTTTTCAGAATGGTTCATGTTATCAAGCAGGTAGAGAAGATTCTGTAGGTAATAATCAGTGCTTTAATATAATTTCAAGAAATACACCATATTTTTGGGGGTATTTTACAGTAAACAACGATGAATTGTATATTCAATCTTATGCACCTTCAGCCGGAAGCATTGGAAAATCAACTATAGACCAATATTTCGGCAAAATAGAGAATGATACAACTATAAGATTTTATCGCCGAATATCTTGGTGGAATGAGGATATTGAAATAGATGAACTTTATCATTTTCATCCATGCCATAACAAACCTGATTCAACAAATATTTTGATGACTTTTTAAAGAAAAATCATTCTTTCTGACAGGCAAAACAAACAATCAAAAATTTGCACAAAACACTAAAAAAATATAGATTTGTAAACTAAAAGCAAAAAACTCTCTCGTAGCGACGAGAGGGTTTTCCCAGTCCAAACATTTTTTCATCCATAGCCAAAAGAAAGCTGAACTGAGTTACGATGCTTGTTGAGTGAAACAGGTTTTTATAGGCGATAGCCGTGTAAAAACGTTGTTGAACCAATCCCGATACGAAGTAATCGGGAGGGAAGGTTACGCAATCCAGTAACACAAGTTGCTTATGCTACAGGTAGCGAGCCCGCTTTATTCTTAGGAAGAGGATATACCGGACATGAACATCTGGCGTGGTTTGGTTTAATAAACATGAACGCACGGTTGTATGATCCCTTGTTGGGACGTTTCCTAAGTCCCGACCCATACGTGCAGATGCCGGATTTTTCGCAGAACTTTAATAGATATAGTTACTGTTTGAATAATCCGCTGGTGTATGTGGATGAAAACGGAGAATTTTGGCATTTAGTCATAGGTGCAGTAGTTGGAGGAGTGATGAATGTTATTTCAAATTGGAATACGATAAAAGAGAGAGGTTTTTTAACAGGATTAGGGTATTTTGGAGTTGGTGCCGTAGCAGGTGCATTAAGTGCAGGTATTGGAGCGGGAACCGGAGCTTCAGGCGGTTTTGTTACAGGATTTGGAAATGGATTACTTGGAGGTAAAGGTTTCGGACAATCATTGGGACAAGGAGCATTATACGGACTTGGAGGTGCTGCTTCGGGCGCTTTGGTTGGTGGACTTTGGGGTGGAATTGATGCTTTTCGTGATGGTAGAAATTTCATGCATGGAGGAAAAGTTCTTGAAGATGTTTCAATACCTCTACCGCAGATGAATCAAGTCGGAGATTTAGACTGTAGATATGAAGTGTTTCGCTCTAACGATACGTATTATAATGGAAGTACTAGGAGTGTTGCAGATTTGCGAAATCAATTTCCAAATGTTGAAACTTCAGACGCCACAATGTCTAAGATGTATGGATCAAAAAGATTAAGTTTGTTTAAACTTAATACATCAAATCTATCAAAAATAGATATGGCGAAGGACATAGCCAGTCATTTATCTAAAAATAATTCGATATTATATGAAATGAGAATTAGTGATAAATTTGCTCATGCTGTAGCTGTTTCAAGGGTTCGTATCTATGATAATGGTAGAATATTACTTAACTTTATGAACCCCTCGGGAGCTGGCGGGTATAGTACTACTAACTTCAATAACTTAATACAACTATTTCGAGTTATTAAATTTTGACAATATGAAATACTTAATTTTTATATCTATCTTTAATCTGATGATGATTTTTTCATTTAAACCCGATGGTAATTATCGAACACATTCTTTTAAATTGTTTGAAGAAAAATTTCATGAATATAATGATCGTTATTATGTGAGAAATGATAGTTCGAAATATTTAAGTATTTCGGACACAGTGAATATAAAAATACATATCCCTATTTTTAGTTTGTTAAATCCAGAAGTAAATGAGGGCTTGTGTGATTATGCACAGTTAAATTCACTTATAGACTATTCTGAAGATTACGAAAATCAGTATATTGTTATAAAAAAAGAAACTAAATATATTGTAATGAGATCTATGATAGGGCTTAGTATAAGATGGTTAGAGTATAACAAAGAGAGAACATTGACTGAAGACTTAACTGACATAAAAATAATTCCTGATGACAGGATAACTTGGATAGAGAATTATAATTTTGAATATAAGCATTTTTCTCTAGAAAAACTTGAAGAGTATTTGGCTTTGAATCCAAAATCAACTGTTTTTTCTATTTATAATTTGGCGGGGTTGTTTAGTATTAAGGGTGATAAACTTATTAGGTTAGACTTTACTGAAAAAGGCATTAAAGAATTGGACGGAGAAGTATATTATAAAAAAAACATTATTAACAATGGATTTGAGAAAATTAAGGATATTGTAATTGGAGGAAATCCATTTTGGATAAGATAATGTTCAAAATCAAAAGAAGTCTAAATAACGGGCTTTAGCCCCCTTTTGACGCAAGTTTGAGCGGAGCGGTAACTTCCCGAAAGCATTCGGGACAAGTCGTGTCCAAAACATCGGCAGTTTTTAACTGCGTAATAAAATAAAGGAATAAAGAGTCGGTAATATAGGTTTAGAAATCCGGAAGGAATTTACCCTATCAGTCGCAAGTTTCTAAATTCCCGAAAGCGTTCGGGAAAACAACAGCAGTTTAAAACTGCAATAAATAAAACCAACAGCTATCTCTCTGTG
>CAYFTJ010000075.1:0-3635 GCA_964346155.1 uncultured Oscillospiraceae bacterium | reverse complement strand
CGAGTGGGAATGATGGTCTGTGGTTTTCATCCCTCAAAAAGCTATATAAATCAAGGAGAGTTGGCACTCTCCTTGTTTGTTTGATAGCATTTTGAAAGCGTTTAAAAAAATGTATGACCGAAAATAATCCAATAAAGAAAAGGGCGCGTAAATGACTACATACCTTTGTAGAAGCGAAGATCCTTGGCTTCGATTTCCTCGAACGAAGGCATAGGGAAGAACTTGGTTTTATCCTTGTCCATCAGCATGAAACCGTGGTCGATGAAACGGTAGCTTTCCTTGGTGAAAGCGGTGTCGAGGGTCAGCCCTTTTAAGTATTTATCTTTGCGGCGGCGCAGCTCGTTGATGGCGTCACGTAGTTTGGAGGGGTGAACGCCTTCAAGCGGCGGCGTGCTGAAGGGATTCATCTCGAATTCTTTGAGGAAGCGGTCGATGTCCAGTTTAACCTTTGCGTACAGAAGGCGCGGAACAGCCAGCATATTATCGGGATTTGTGAAGTACTCACCAAACTGCAGCATATTGTAGCGCGATAGCGTCAGCATGGAAATGGGGTTGATCTCGGCGAAGATTTTAAGGTCGCAGGAATCAACCTCGTCCTGATATTCGGCGGGATAGAGCGGGAAGCTGTGCCCGTCCGCGTTGGCGATGTACAGCACCTTTACGGCGTCAATGTCCACATGCTCCAAAATGCGATAGTTAGCAACGTACTTGGTAGCTTTGGGACTCCCGTCCTTATGGGGACGCAGCTTTTCAAGCGCCGCGTCGATGGCAAAGTAGTCGTTGCGGTAATTAATGTCCAATTCCGCGAAGATTAGCTTCCCGGAATAGAAGCTGCTGGAACCATAGTTATAGCGAAACCCGAAATCTTCCGGCCCCAAGTGGCTTAAAACCAGAGCGCAATTAGGGTAGGCAATCATATATAGGCGTGGTTGATAATCAATACTCATTTTCGAACCCCCTGTTCGTTCTCTTTTTTATTATAGCATGGGCGCAATCACCAGCGCCACAATGCTCATCAGCTTAATCAGAATATTCAGCGCGGGGCCGGAGGTATCCTTGAAGGGGTCACCCACGGTGTCGCCTACTACGGTGGCCTTATAGCTCTCGCTGCTGCGGTGGCCGGGGTCGCCCGCTTCGGCCATTTTTTTGGCGTTGTCCCACGCGCCGCCCGAATTGCTCATAAAGATGGCAAGACCAACGCCTGTGACGGTAACGCCAATTAACAGTCCCAACAACATGGTTTTGCCGCCAAGGAAGCCGATTAAAATGGGAGAAATAAGGGCGATCAGGCCGGGCACAATCATTTCGTAAAGGGCGGCTCTGGTAGAAATATCGATGCAGCGGCGATAGTCCGGCTTCTCCTTCCCGGCCAGAATACCCGGCATCTCACGGAACTGGCGGCGCACTTCGGCAATCATCTGGTGAGCGGCCTTGCCAACCGCGGACATGGTCAACGCGCTAAACAGGAAGGGAACCACTGAGCCAAGCAGGATGCCCACCAACATCCGTGTATCGGTGATGCTGATGTCTTCCAGCGATAGGTTCGCCAGGTCTTTAAAGGACGAAAACAGGATGATGGCAGTTAAAGCGGCGGAACCGATAGCAAAACCTTTTCCGATGGCGGCGGTGGTATTGCCGACCGCATCCAAAGAGTCGGTGATTTTTCGTACGCTGTGCGGAAGCCCTGCCATTTCAGCCAAGCCGCCTGCATTGTCCGCAATAGGACCGTAGGCGTCTACTGCAAGCTGAATGCCGAGCGTCACCAGCATACCGACTGCGGCAATGCCAACGCCGTACATGCCGCTTAGCCAGAAAGAACCAAAGATGGCAGCCGCGATAATGCAAACAGTGGGGAAAACGGAATGCATGCCCACGCTGATGCCCGTAATAATGGTGGTGGCAGACCCTGTTTCGCTGGCAGTGAGGATGGATGTGGTAGGCTTTTTGTCGGTTCCGGTATAGTACTCGGTCACCTGCCCGATGATAACGCCGGACACAAGCCCCAACACGGTAGAACCAAAGATATGGAGCCAACCCACGTTATTGCCGTAGGTTTGGCCACCTAACAGGAAATACAGCAGACAAGCCACCGACACGGTGGCAATGCCGGATGCGCCGAAAGTGCCGGCATTCAGCGCCTTTTGAGGGTCGGAGCCGGGCTTAGCTTTTACAAACAGTGTTCCTGCCACGCTGGCCCCAACACCGATCGCGGCTACCAGCAGAGGCAGAAGCATCAGCTTTAATTTTAACTCGGGTTCCGCTGAAGATACCGCAAGCCCCAAAATCATCGAACCAATGATGGAACCAACGAAGCTTTCAAACAGGTCGGCGCCCATGCCCGCGACGTCGCCCACGTTATCGCCTACGTTGTCAGCGATAGCGGCAGGGTTGCGGGGATCGTCTTCCGGAATGCCGGCTTCCACCTTACCGACCAGGTCGGCGGCCACGTCGGCAGCTTTGGTAAAGATGCCGCCGCCCACTCTTGAAAAGAGGGCAATGGAGGAAGCTCCCAGGGAAAAGGCGGTGCCAAGAGGCAGAATCAGTTTAGCCAAGGTTTCTTCTTCCACACCATAAGTGCCGGTTCCAAAAAAGAACACAATGGCAAGCCCCGTCAGCGCAAGGCCTACTACGCTCATGCCCATGACGGAGCCGCCGGAGAAGGCGACCTGCAAAGCGGCGTTTAGCCCCTCGTCCTTAGCGGCCTGCGTCGTACGGGCGTTGGCAGCAGTGGCGACGCGCATGCCGAAATATCCGGACAGCGCGGATGTAACCGCGCCCCAAATAAAGGCCGCGCTCTGCCAGCGCATTGCGCCCTTGTTGCTAAAGAATAGAAATACGGCAACCAACAGAATGCAGGGCGCAAGCACCTTGTATTCACGAGACAGGAAGGCCATCGCGCCATCGGCGATATGCCCGGAGACCTCAGACAGAATTGGATTGTTCAGCGGCTGTTTATAAATCCATCTTGCTTTATAAAAAGCGAAGGCTAAGGCCAACAGACCGCCGGCAAGGACAAGATACAACGCACTTGAGATGATCATAATACCCCTCCAGCCATATTTGTACTTTTTTTGTACTATTTGTATTATGGTATCCTATTATCGTGGAAAATGCAAGGAAAATTATATAAACCAAAACACCACACTGTCCGCACTTGCGCCCACTTAATTGTCTTGTCTAAGAAGAGACTTCCTCAAATTGTGCTACTCACAAATTCTGGTATAATAAGGGTAAATAACCTTACGGCCCCAAAAGGAGGACTGAAACATCATGAAACGCATGATAAGTATGGCACTTCTGGCAGGATTATTGCTGGCCATCACTATACCCGGGCTATCGAATTCCCCCGTGTATATTAATGCCGGGGAGGCGCTGCCCCTACATGAATCCGCTGATATGACAGCTACGACTCTGCGGCAGCTCATGCCGGAAGAGGCTTTTGACCTGCTGAATAGCAGCCCGGAATGGGCTCACATACGGGTGTTGACCGAAGCGGGAGAAACACTGGAGGGCTGGGTGAAAAATATAGGCATACGCCCTAAAACCTCGGAGGATGGCTTCCGCCACGCAGTAATCATCTCGACGGAGACAGGCGCTTTTCCCACCTTATTCACCCAGGCCAACAACAATGCCGA
>CAYFTJ010000074.1:2399-3649 GCA_964346155.1 uncultured Oscillospiraceae bacterium | reverse complement strand
GGAAACGGTCTTTACTAACTCACTGGTTGGTACAAAGACTGGGGGCAGACCACCGGTTCGATATGTTTTCCTTTTTCTCTCATGGTATCTGCCTTTCGGTTATCTTAAGTCATTGCTATGGTTCGATGTCATTTGGCTTTACTGCGGATTGATTCGTCTGCAAAATACGACAATTCGATACTCCTTATAGCAGGTAGAGAGCGCGAGATACGCTTCGTTGGGACGCATCTCAACGCCATCCTTCCAATGCAAAGCGTTTTCCTGAATGATTTCAGCAAAATCGAAAAACTGATCCAGCGACCGAAACCTTCGCATTCCGGTATAAGGTACATATCCTTCGCTCTGCGCGTCAGCAGGGACATAGAGCACGCCTATGACCTCGTATTCCTCCTGCCGGTACAGGGTGTACAGATATACGGTCGGATGCTCCTCCATATATCCGTCTCTGCGGTAATGAGACAGGGTTCCAAACATGCTGCCGTCATACCAATTGTGGCCGTGTATAACCATGTACTGCGTATCCTGCATAAAGGGATGCTTTTCATCCAGAAACAGCGTTCCGCTATTGCTGCGTTTGCCATAAAAATTATGGTCAAGATAGAAAGTATTGTCCCGGTATACCACGGGCAGATCAACAATGCCGCCGGGTATATGAAGCCACGCGACCGTGTCCGGATTCTTTGCGCATATCTTTTCGATTTTGAGATGAATCATGTCGCCTATATACTGATAGCTGTCCAGCAATTGCGGCTCCGGTGTAGCTGTTGACGTCATCATAGAATCCATAGCAGGTGTAGGTGGAACAGAAATATCCTCTGCCGCTTCAAATTCTGCCTGCAGTCCTTCGTTTGTACGCCTCGCAGAAAAAGAGGCAGCTGCGTAATGAACCAGTCGAACAGCGGAATACAGACCAATCGTAACGAGCATCAAAGCTATCAAAATACGCGGCCAGTGCTGCCTGATATAATCCTTCATGAGGAACTACCCTTTCTCCGGTTGAAACAGTTTGTCGCAGAGATCATGCGGGCCACGACTTTGCTCTATAAGCCCTGAAAAAGCAGGCATCCCCATCGCGTCAAGCACTTTCCGAAAGTCCTCTGAGCGATGGGGATGTTATTACATTCGTCCAGTCCGACTATCGCGTGGCTAGGAATATTCTCTTCTATGAGACTCATCACTTTGCTGCGGATGCGCTCTCTGCTGGGAATATCCGCTTTGCTGTTGATATCCGCTCTGACGAGGATAACCAT
>CAYFTJ010000074.1:0-2299 GCA_964346155.1 uncultured Oscillospiraceae bacterium | reverse complement strand
GATATTCGTTTTGACGATAATGACCGCTCTGCTGGGAATATCCGCTTTGCTGTTGATATCCGCTCTGACGAGGATAACCATTTTGCTGCGGATATTCGTTTTGACGATAATGACCGCTCTGCTGGGAATATCCGCTTTGCTGTTGGTATCCGCTCTGGCGAGGATAGCCGTTTTGCTGCGGATACTCGTTTTGACGGTAATAATCGTTTTGCTGGGAATATGCTCCCTGCTGGGGATATTCGTTCTGGCGATAACCGTTCCGGCTGGGATAGGCACTCTGGCGGGAATAATCCCCATGTCGGGAAGATTGACTCTGCCGGGCATATTTATTCAGCTGGGCAGCCTGCGGCGACCGTGAGCGCTTCTGCGGCGCATGACCGCGCCTCGTGCTTCGCTGGAAAGAGTCTTTTTGCTTATTCTCCAAAGAATCTGTATAGAATACAAAGGCAATCGTTAATCCACAAACAAGGATCGCCACATAAATTCCCGGCGGCTGCTGGATGAAATTGGCGATATAGCCCAGCTGCGGAATGGAAAACATGACTTTTCCGATGATATTGCTTGCGCTGACCAGCGAGGCGTCCACATCTTTGTTTGCATCGCCCTTGGTACGGTAGCGCACAATGCTCGGATTGGTTTCATCCGGGACGGTCTCTACAATGCGATGGGTGGCGATTACGTTGGGCGAAATGCTGAAGGTGATCACGTCGTTCACGCGCAGATCGCTGGCGTCCGTGCGCTTGACATAGATCAGCGAGCCGGTAGGATGGGTCGGTTCCATCGATCCGGTAAGCACGCCGTAAACCTGTACACCGAAGATTCGGATGCCTGCAATCAAAAAGGCAAAAATCATCGCCACAATCACCAGACCGGTGGACAGGGTTTTCAAAATTCGTATCGTCTTTGTATCCACCACATTCTCCTGAAAATGGTTCTGTTTTTACCGAGAAGAGCAAGTCCTGTTCCACTGACAACCAGCATTACCGTCCACAGCAGCAGCTGGGCATGATCGCCGGTATCAGGCAGAGGCGTGGTCACATAGTACTGATTCTCATACTCTACAATGATCTCGGTCACAGGCTGTCCGTTTACCGTCAATACGGCAGTCATTTCGTGCATCTCATTGAGCACAAGCCGGATGTTGATATCGTAAACGGTGTCGTCATAGGTTACGTTTTCGCGCCCGGTATTCAGTTCGTACAGGCGGTAGCAATAGGTCTTGCCCACATCATCAGCGGTAAACGTCAGATACATCGTCGCCAAGCCATTGTCAGCGGATGTGGCGGTCACGGTTGCGCCTGTGTCCGCGTTGACCAGGTGGAACTCAAAACCACCGGGGCCGACTTCTTCCTCGGTCAGATTGACCATGGATTTCTGAATCATGACAGGTACGCTGATATCCTGCGGGGGCAGGTATACTACGCGGAAGGAATTGTGCAGGGTATTGGAGCTTGCCGTGATATACGCCAAAGAGGTATGGGACGCCGAAACGACGGTAATTGCAGCGCAAACCAGCAATGCCAGCTTGACCCACAGGCTGTATCGTTTCATATGGCAACTCTCCCTTCTTTGAAAATTAGGCTGGGTATCAGAATGGTCTCAGCGTATCCAGCGGCAGAGCCAGATTAAGCGCCTCTACAGCAGTAGAGTATCCTTTCTCGATGAAAGGCGTTGGATCAATGGCCAGCACCTGCGTTTGCAGGAAATCTCTGCGATAGCGGGACACCTGCTCACTGGTAACGGCGGTATCCATGCCGATGGTAATGCTGACCTCGGGCGAAGCAGAACCAACAGGCAGCGCCTTTGTGTATGTGAACACCTTCATCTTGTAAGGCGTGCTGCCGATGGTGATGTCTTCCCAGTCATGCTCAGTGAATCCGTTACCCGCTGCAAAGTCGATGTCCAGATGGGGCCAGCTTTCTTCATCATACTGAACAGCATATACAAGGCGGAAATACACATCGCCTGTACCAAGGTTTTGCACATGGAAGGCACGAGAGACCTCACTGCCGGGATAAAGATTCCGGGTTTCGTCATCTGAGACAAGCTTAACATGAACAGCTGTTCTCGCTCCTCCAATTTCGGGCAGGCCGGTTTCCATACCAAGCAAACTTGTGAGATCAGCGAATACCTTGTCTAAATCTGGCAGAGCGAGGGTTCCGTTGACCAGCATAAGGCTTATAAAGATAAAGCACAGTGCTGTGAGTAAGGCCTTTTTCATGATTGCTTCTCCTTTTGAGAAAATGAGTCCATGCGGCAATCAAAAGGCACGGTGCTCCATGCCCTTTGATTGCCGCCC
>CAYFTJ010000073.1:0-3690 GCA_964346155.1 uncultured Oscillospiraceae bacterium | reverse complement strand
TAATGTTTTAACTGGGGACGCGGGAGAAACAGTATTCGAATTTTTGATTAGGGGGCAGGACAGTGGCCATATAGGTTAGGAAATAGAGATAGCTTGCCAAGTTCAGCTTTTAAGCCCATAATAGGTGGCAGGTCTCAAAGCTGCGCAGTCAAGGAGCCTAGAGGGACTATTTCTCTAAGATAAGGTGGTGGGTATGAATATCTTGGAAACAATAGGGGAAACTCCCCTGGTAAAATTAAACAGTATCGGCAACTCCATCTATGTAAAAATTGAAAGGGTAAACCCTGCCGGCTCTATCAAGGATAGGCCGGCCTATCAAATGATTAGGGATGCCATAGCCAAGGGTGATCTGAGAGCAGGGATGAAGATTGTAGAGCCCACCTCCGGCAATACAGGTATAGCCCTTGCCCTTATTGGGAGGCAGCTGGGCTTTGAGGTGGTCTTGGTCATGCCGGACACCATGAGCATAGAGCGGCGCAAGCTCATGGAGGGCTATGGCGCCAGCCTCATCCTGACGGGTGCTGGTGGGATGCAGGCCTCGGTCGATAAGGCCATGGAACTGGTGGCTTCAGGTGGCTACTATATGCCAGACCAATTCAACAACCCTGCCAACCTGAAAGCTCATTACAAGACCACGGGACCGGAAATCTATAAGGCCTTGTCTGAGGTTAGGGGCTTTGTAGCCGGGATAGGTACAGGCGGAACCCTTTCAGGGGTAGGTAAGTATCTCAAGGAACAAGACAGCCAGATACAAATATGGGGTTTGGAACCCCAAGAATCGCCCCTTATCAGTCAGGGCAAGTGTGGTTCCCACGGCATCCAGGGAATAGGGGCAAACTTTATTCCGGGAAACTATAGGGAAGAATATGTGGATAGGGTTATTACCTTTTCTTCTCCCGACGCCATAGCTATGGCAAAAAGATTATCAATTGAGGAAGGACTTGCTGTAGGCATCTCTGCTGGTGCTAACGTTCTAGGTGCCCTTGAAATGGAAAGGGAACTTGGAGGCCCGGTTGTAACTGTATTGCCGGACGGGGCAGAGAGATACCTATCCACAGCATTATTTATTTAAGTATGAAATTCAAAGAAAAGATCGAATATGGAAAATACCTCATGAAGGTGGACCCGGCCTGTAAGTCAGTAGCTGAGGCTGTCTTTACTTATCCTGTCATTGCGGCCATTTCTAGTCACCGCAAGGCCAAATGGTTTTATAACAAAGGCCTTTATTTTATCGCCAGATGGATAAGCCAGAGATCCAGGAACAAGACGGGCATTGAAATTCACCCCGGCGCCACCTTGGGCAAATTCCTCTTTATCGACCATGGAATGGGCATTGTGATAGGCGAAACAGCAGTCATAGGTGATTACTGCACCATTTACCACGGGGTCACCTTGGGGGGCGCGGGAAAGGAAAAAGACGCAAAGAGACACCCCACAGTAGGAAATAATGTTCTCATCGGTGCAGGCTCCATTCTATTAGGCCCAATAAACATTGGAGACAATGTAAAAATCGGCGCAGGCTCTATTGTCTTGGATGACGTGGAGGAAGGGGCAACAGTTGTTGGTTCGCCTGCCCTTCGAACAATCAGAAAGAAGCTTGCTCAGCCTAAACCGTGCGACAAGGGTAAGCCTTGCGGCCAGGCTGATTGTGCATTTTGCAATATAAAGGCGACAGATTGAGTACTTAAGTATTTTTCCCTACGGATGTGTGGAATGCATCAAACATGTTTATGTTAAAACAATAGGGGAGGAGATAGAACAAGAATGGGGCACAATTGTTAATCAACTTAGCAATGTTTGAAAGCATATCCGTCTGCTGTTTTTATCGTAAGATATGTTCTCAATTATGAACTGTTCTGTGTCTTAAAAAATACTTTAGTATTTTTATCCGGAGCCTGTTCAATAAAGTGATTTGAGTGCTAGGGTCTTGTTACAAATTCATTTCTTCTTTAAATCACATACAAATGTGGAAGATATGATCCAGAGAGTCATGTGTCTATACTTCTTTGCTGGCACTGCGCTTGTACTGCACAAGCATGTATATTCTGAAGTGGAATAATACCCAAGTATTATTTTGTTGTGTTTTAAAAGTTAGTTCAACCAAGAATACTTGTTGGTTTGTTGCTTAATTTAACTACCGTCATTTAGTTTGCAATCTGTAAAAAATAGGTTTGTCTATGAGGGGAATAACAGGCTCTAAGGTTCTTAATTTATTTATAGAAGACGGTTCCCGAATTCTGGTAGAGAATGCTCTAGCTGTATTATGGGAAAAAGGAAAAACTTTGTGTTTTTGCTAGATTAAGTTGTTATGGAAATGAATGTGCGATATGGGACAAAAAGAACATATACATATATCTAACGTTCAAGATTCATTGATTTATAAGGGTTTTTAGACTTTTTGTCCTGATGGAAGTAAATTTTCTGAATAGATTTTTATATATTAAATTAATGTCACAATTATAAAAACCCCCTAATTTCCTTGATATTTCAAGGTTTTTTTAATTTTTTAAAAAAAAATAAAAATTTTTTAAATTTTTTTTCATTGCACAATTGTATTTTATCAATTTGACAATTAATCTATATGAAACATTTCTATCGAACATGTGAATAAGTGGACCTCAAGGTCATTTAATATACAGAAACAATTCTGTTAAAGTTATTAAAGAATGAATAAACATGCATAAATTGTATTTTTTAAACGGCTTGCAAACCTGTTTTTTTTCATGCTAAAATATAGTAAATATAAAGGTTATTGGCAAATCTGAATATTGAGCAAGACAAGTATAAATTATCTATATTCCACCAACGGAAGATGAATACTTTCAAAGAATCTTGACTTAGGAGGTCAAAAGTTATGAAAAAGCGCCTCATGAATCAAAAGCATCGTATGATGCGCGTTGTCGCAATGCTTTTGGCATTGACCATGTTGCCATTGTTCGCGCTGAACACGATGGCGGAGACAGGGGAAGAGAGCCCCCAAATTTGTGTTGTTATCCTGTTTGATATGGATGGAAACCGTCTATCCAGGAAAGAGGCTGTAAAGGGCGAACCTATGAATATGCCGCTTGCACCTGAAGTAAGTGGCTACAGGTTCGTACACTGGTATAAGGTGAACAGCGAACTTGAAGGTGACATTCAAATTCCTTTCGACTTTAAGACCATTATTGAAGCCGACTTTTTCTTGCGCGCGTTCTATGTGAAAGATACATCTAGTGAACCCGCAGTCGAAGAACCTGCCGCCGAGGAACCCGCAGCTGAAGAGCCCGCGGTCGAAGAACCTGCTGCCGAAGAGCCTGCTGCTGAGGAACCCGCAGCCGAAGAACCCGCTGCTGAAGAACCTGCTGCTGAAGAACCCGCAGCCGAGGAACCCGCTGCTGAAGAACCTGCAGTCGAAGAGCCTGCTGTTGAGGAGCCCGCCGCTGAGGAACCCGCAGCCGAGGAGCCCGCCGCTGAGGAACCCGCGGCCGAGGAGCCCGCCGCTGAGGAACCCGCAGCCGAGGAACCCGCTGCTGAAGAACCTGCAGTCGAAGAACCTGCGGTTGAAGAGCCTGCTGTTGAGGAACCCGCGGCCGAGGAGCCCGCCGCTGAGGAACCCGAAGCCGAGGAGCCCGCCGCTGAGGAACCCGCGGCCGAGGAGCCCGCTGCTGAAGAACCTGCAGTCGAAGAACCTGCGGTTGAAGAGCCTGCCGT
>CAYFTJ010000072.1:0-3790 GCA_964346155.1 uncultured Oscillospiraceae bacterium | reverse complement strand
TGCTATCCGCGAAGGCGGCCACACCGTCGGCGCGGGCGCGGTTGCCAGCATTATCCAGGGCTAATCAAACTTAGGAAAGAGGTGTTTTGTTATGGCAGTTAAAGGTAACAGAGCCAACATTGTGATTGCCTGCACCGAGTGCAAGCAGCGTAACTACAACACCAAGAAGAACAAGAAAAACACCCCCGACCGCATCGAGCTGTCCAAGTATTGCCGCTTCTGCCGCAAACACACAGCCCATCGCGAAACGAGGTAAGGGTTATGGCAGACGATAAAACCGTCCGCAGTGCCAAGAAGAAAGCACCTGCCAAAGAAAGCGCGTCTTTCTTTGGCAAGGTGGTTACCTTCTTCAAACGCCTGCCAGCAACAATCGCCGCGCCGTTTAAAAACACGTGGCGTGAATTGAAAAAGGTTACCTGGCCCACACGCCAAAATCTTTTGCAATACACCCTGATCGTGCTTGTCTTCATGGTATTCATGGGGGTAGTCATCGGTCTGTTCGACTTGGGCGCAACCAAGTTAATCACCGCAATACCCGTTAAGTAAGGAGAGAACATGCCCGAATTAGATTATACGACCGGCAGCGACCAGGCATTCTGGTACGTCGTTCATACCTATTCCGGGTATGAAAACATGGTCAAAGAAAACCTGGAAAAGGCCGCTGAAAACAGCAACATGCAGCACCTGATCCAGGAGGTGAGCGTGCCTACCGAAGAGGTTGTCGAAATCAAAAACGGCAAGCGCACAGTTACGCAGCACAAAACCTTTCCCGGCTATGTGCTGGTTAAAATGATTATTACCAGCAATTCCTGGTACGTGGTGCGCAATACCCGCGGGGTTACGGGCTTTGTCGGCCCCGAATCCAAACCCATCCCGCTGACGGAGGAAGAAGTGGAGCATATGCTCACTTCCCGTCCCATACAGGATGCCTGCAAAATGGCGGTGGGTGAAGAAGTACGCATCATTTCCGGAGCGCTGGAAAACTTCTCCGGCATTATCGAATCCATCGACCTTGAGCATGGAAGAATGACAGTGCTGGTAAAGATGTTCCTTGGCCGCGAAATGCGTGTCGAGATCAACATCGACGAAGCAGAAAAGATATAAGGCGTTTGCCTTATGTCGGTGGGAGGCGCGATAAGCGCCGCCATAACCACATTGATTATAGGAGGTCCATAGAGTATGGCCAAGAAAGTTATCGGATTAATTAAGTTACAGGTTGAAGCCGCCAAGGCGACGCCCGCGCCGCCCATTGGCCCCGCGCTGGGTCAGCACGGCGTGAACATTCCCGGCTTCTGCAAGGAATTTAACGCGCGTACCGCCAAAGACGCCGGCCTCATCATCCCGGTTGTTATTACCGTCTACTCCGACCGCTCTTTCTCCTTTATTACCAAGACCCCTCCGGTTCCGGTATTAATCAAGAAAGAGCTGAACCTGAAAAGCGGCAGCCCGGTGCCCAATAAGCAAAAGGTCGCCAAGCTTACCCAAGACCAGGTGCGCAACATTGCCACCATTAAGATGCCTGACCTGAATGCGGCCAGCATTGAAAGCGCCATGCGCATGGTTGCCGGTACCGCCCGCTCGATGGGAATTACCGTCGAAGAATGATAGACTTGTGGAAGGCGTAAGCCGCTATAACCACAGAGAGGAAATAATCGATGAAACACGGGAAGAGATATAACGAAGCGCTCAAATTGATTGAGCATAACAAACAGTATGACCCTGAAGAGGCAATCAAGCTGGTGAAAGCCACCGGCAAAGCCAAGTTTGACGAGACGGTCGAACTGTCCGTCCGCCTGGGTGTTGACCCCCGCCACGCAGACCAGCAGGTCCGCGGCACGGTGGTTCTGCCCCACGGTACCGGTAAAACCATGCGCGTGCTGGTTTTTGCCAAGGGTGAAAAGGCTGAAGAAGCCAAGGCCGCAGGCGCTGACTATGTTGGCGAAGCTGAACTGGCCGACAAAATCAAGAACGAAAACTGGTTTGACTTTGACGTAGCCGTCGCTACCCCCGACATGATGGGTGTGGTTGGTAAGATTGGCCGTATCCTTGGTCCCAAGGGCCTGATGCCCAACCCCAAGGCCGGCACCGTTACCACCGATGTGACCAAAGCAATTGAAGAAATCAAGGCCGGTAAGGTTGAGTACCGCGTTGACAAGACCGCCATCTGCCACGTTCCGATTGGCAAGGTGTCTTTCACCGAAGAACAGCTAAGCGAGAACATGGAAGCCCTGATGAGCGCCATCATCCGCGCCAAGCCCTCGGCAGCCAAGGGAACCTACATTCGCTCCCTATATCTGGCCAGCACCATGGGCCCCGGCATCCGCGTCAACCCGATGAAGTTCTAATCATTTTACACAAACTTTACCCTTCTCTTGCGATACGCAAGGGGAGGGTTTTTGCGTGCCATTGTCTTTATACTAATCTCAGCCTAAATCAGCTTTATCTTGTGTGCCTTTTCCGATTTGTCTTTGCTTTGCTCAGTCAACATAGCGCCGCTATGCTTCCTTCACAAAGCTTTGCCAAATCAAAAAATTCCCTACAATCTATGCGCTACTTTAAACTGAGATTAGTATTACAAATGCAATATTTAAAAAACATTCATAAAAACGAATAATTAAACATCATATATTTTCATTCACCGATTATTTATAAAAACGATGAATAGAAAGTATTGATAAAAGTAATCAATATGTGATAAATTAGGTTATCATATATTGATGTGTTTAGGATGATCTAGAACCACTTTTCAAAAACTTTACAATTGAAGTTCATTGGTTTTACATTGATGGTGTAAAATCTTGAGCATAATTACGAAAGGAAGGTATTAACATGAAAAAATTCCTTACTCTCATTCTCGCCCTTGCGCTGTGCCTAAGTTTGGTAGGCGGTGTGTCTGCATCATGAAAGCGGACTGTGACGTTCTGGCACTGCTTTGGCGGCAGTCATTCTTTCGCCCCTGCTTTACTGTCTCAGCGCAAGTTTCATGACCGAGCAGGAACTGTACGCTTCCAAGCTCCTTCCTTCAAGCATAGGGCTTGATAACTACTACTCCGCGCTCAGGGTGGCGCCCATTTTCCGCTTTATTTTAAACTCCACCATTGTTGCTTGCTCCTGTACTTTTATGCAGCTGCTAACCGGATCGCTTGCGGGCTATGCTTTTGGAACGCTCAAGTTTAAAGGGCAAAAGGGGCTGTTTTATCTGTTCCTTGCAACCATGATGATTCCCGGCAATGCCATCATCATCGCCAACTACCTGACCATGGCTAATATGCAGGTGCTGGATACCTATTGGGCGCTTATATTACCGTACATGACCAGCGCTTTCTGTATCTTTAATATGCGTCAGGCCTTTAAATCGCTGCCTTCTGACCTTCAGGAAGCGGCGACCATTGACGGCTGTAACTCTTTTGAATTTTTCGTGCGCGTGGGCCTGCCTTTAACGCTTCCGTCACTGGGAGCGCTGGGTATCTACACCTTTTTACAGGTTTGGAACCAATACCTCTGGCCGTTGCTTGTGACCAATACCATCAACCTTCGTACGGTGCAAATCGGTATCGGTATGCTGCAGACTGCCGACGCTATGGCCTACGGGCCCGTCATGGCAGGCACCACCTTGGTGCTGATCCCGTCCATTTTGGTTTTTATCTTGGGGCAAAAATCCCTGGTTTCCGGCCTGACGGCGGGCGCTGTGAAAGGATAGGGAGGGATTTTTTTAAACGTATACAAGGAAGGGTGCCAAAGGCGCATCCTTCTTTTGTTTTGCCTTGACGCTTCAAGCGGGCGCGGATAT
>CAYFTJ010000071.1:0-3962 GCA_964346155.1 uncultured Oscillospiraceae bacterium | reverse complement strand
TTAACCTTTGTGTTTTATTATAAGGATGCGGTGGAAATGCCCCCGCATGTATCAAATGATTAAAGGAGAAACATGATGAAAAAATTACTCAGCTTGGTTTTAACCGCTATCCTCTGCCTCAGTGTCCTTTCCGGCGCCGCCGCAGAAACCCTGTCCGGCAGCATCGCCACCGACGGTTCCACCTCCATGGAAAAAGTTATCGGCATTTTGTCCGAACAGTTCATGGCTGACAACCCCGACGTTCAAATCACCTACAACGCCACTGGTTCAGGCACCGGCATCGCCGCCGCTCTCAACGGCACCGCCGACATCGGCCTGTCCTCCCGCGCCCTGAAGGATGAAGAAGTTGCCCAGGGTCTGCTTGGCACCGTTGTTGCCCTTGACGGCATCGCTATCATCGTCAACGAAAAGTGCCCCGTTGATAACCTGACCCTTGAGCAGGTTGCCGACATCTTCACCGGCAAAATCACCTCTTGGAAAGACTTGGGCGGCGAAGGCGACATCGCCTGCATCGGCCGTGAAGCCGGCTCCGGTACCCGTGACGGCTTTGAATCCATCACCAAGACCAAGGATGCCAACAAGCTTCAGCAAGAACTGACCTCCACCGGCGCTGTCATCACCGCGGTTGCTTCCAACGAAGCCGCCATCGGCTATGCCTCCTCCGCTTCCGTGGAAGGCAAAGAAGGCATCAAAGTGCTTACCATCGACGGCATCGAGTGCACCGAAGATAACATCAAGGCCGGCACCTATGTCATCCAGCGCCCCTTCGTCTTGGTCACCAAGGAAGGCGTTGAACTCACCAAACAGGCTCAGGCTTTCATCGATTACATGCTTTCTGAAGAAGCTGCTCCCCTGGCAAAAGAAAAAGCAATTGAACTGGATATTTCGGGGCAAAGCGCGGCTGTCTGGGGGCTCCCCAAACTCTTGTATTCCCTTACCTTTAACCTGATTGAAAACGCCATCCGCTACAATAAACAAAAGGGTAAGGTGGAAATCAATATCCAAAAGCAAAACAGCGCGTGCGTGCTTCGTGTAAAAGATACGGGTATTGGAATCCCCAAGGATGAGCTTGAGCATATCTTCCAGCGCTTCTATCGGGTGGATAAAGGCAGGTCTTCAGGCGGCACGGGGCTTGGCTTAGCGCTTGTTAAACATGCCGCGCAAATTCACGACGCCACCATTGATGTTCAATCCACACCGGGTCAAGGGACCACCATGACCGTCCGTTTTCCTTGTCCTAAAAAGAATTGAACAATTAATCAGAACACCCTGCTGTTAAGTTGATACCAACAAGCAGGGTGTTTTTTATGATATGGCTGTAATGCCCGGAGGGCAAAGCTGTTTTTTTCTTTGCTTCCAATCCGGTAAAAAGCTTTCAAGCAGGCGGTAAAAATCCCGTCCGTGGTTCAGATGTTTTAAGTGACAAAGCTCATGCACCAAAACATAGTCGATGGCTTCCTTGGGGCTTTGCATTAAAAAGCAAGAAAGGCTGATGCGACCTTTGGGTGAACAGCTGCCATAGCGGGTTTTGGCATGGGTAATGCTAAGACCCTGAGGATTAAGTCCCGTTAAAGCGGAAAAATGCTTTAACCGCCCGGGTAAATACTCCTTTGCCATAAAATACAGGGCATCCACCTCTTCTTGTGTAAGCGGGCGTGCCTTCTTTTTCTTTTGCATTTGCCGCTCAATCCATGCGGCATGCTTGGATATAAAGGCATCAATCTGCGGCCCTGAACAAAAAAGCGGGCAACGAAGAACAATGTTGCCCAACCGGTCCACTTCTAATTGAAGGGATTTGCGCTTAGAACGCTTGATGACTATTTTTTCATAGGAAGGAGAACTCATTTCTTTTTAAACAATCTCCCTGCCGTTTGTTTAATGCTATCCAGCACTTTCATCGCCGGTTGCTGCCCCCGCTTGACTTTCAAAGCCGCTTCCAGGGCTGCTTCACGGAACTGCTGGTTGTCAGGCGAGCGGCGCACCGCTTCACGAAAGCTCTGATGGGCAGCATCGTACTGACCCAGCTTCATCAAAATCATACCTTGCAGGTAGTACCAGCCTTCATCCTTTGAATCAGCCCTTGCAAGAAGCCGCAGGGCGCTTTCAGCCTCTCCCCTGTCAAGCAAGGCTGCCGCTTGTTTTTTGACTGTTTCAAGCGGCATTTGCGTTAAGATATTGGTTCGCCCGCTCAAGTCCTTGGTAATTTTCTCATACGCGATGTTGATGGCAATCAGCTTCTCCTGCGCTTCTTCCTGAAGCACAGGGTCGGTGAACTTATCGGGATGGCATTTCTTGACCGCTTTTAAATAGGCCTTGTGGATTGTACCCTCATTGTCTGTAGGCTTAACACCCAAGAGCCGGTAAGGATCGTTTGTCATGACAGGTACATCCGATGAATGTCGGCGCCAAGTGCAGTCAGCTTCTCTTCCAGGCGCTCATATCCGCGCTGAATATAGCTGGGATTGATAATTTCCGTTTCGCCCTGGGCCATCAGCCCGGCAATAACAAGGGCGGCGCCGCCCCTTAAATCCCCCGCAACCAGCGGAGCGCCGCGCAGTTCAGGCACGCCCGTTACATAGGCTCTCTTGCCCGAAATCATGACCTGGGCACCCATGCGGCGCATTTCATCCAAGTGCTTAAAGCGGTTGTCAAAGATGGTTTCAATCACCTCGCTGGTGCCGTTGGCGCGGGTTAACAGGGCGCTCATAGGTTGCTGCAAGTCGGTCGGGAAACCGGGATACTCCTGTGTAGCAAGGCGGATGGCCCGATGGGGTCTATTCACCTTCACGCTGATAATATCGTCAAAATCAGTGACCATGACGCCCATTTCAAGCAGCTTTGCCGTCAGCGCTTCCATATGAGTGGGAATGCAGCCACGAATGACTACATTACCGCGGGTGGCGGCCGCCGCAATCATCAATGTGCCCGTTTCAATCTGGTCGGGAATAACAGTATAGGTAACGCCACGGAACTTTTGAACACCCTTAATACGGATGGTATCGGTGCCTGCGCCGCGAATATTAGCGCCCATGGCGTTGAGGAGGTTGGCCGTGTCAACAATATGCGGCTCCCTGGCAGCGTTGAGCAAAACGGTGTTGCCCTGCGCTTTGGCGGCGGCAATCATGGCGTTAATGGTGCCGCCAACAGTAATCATGTCAAAGTTGATGGGGGCGCCGTGGGGCTTTCCCGCAAGGCTAATCATGCCGCCTTCATCATCGATTTCACCGCCTAAAAGCCTAAAAGCCTTCACGTGCTGGTCGATGGGGCGGGAACCTATATCACAGCCGCCGGGATAGCCTACCTTGCAGTGCCCAAATTTCCCAAACAGCGCGCCCATGATGTAGTAGCTGGCACGCATCTGCTGGGTAAAAGAAAACGGCACTTCGGTGCTGGTAATGGTGGTCGGATCAATCATCATACGGCGCTGCTTGGTGTCATATTCCACCTTGGCGCCCAAATGATCGATGATGCGATAGAGTACATGAATATCTTCAATATCGGGTAAATTTTCAATCACGCAGGGTTCGTCGCACAACAGAGCCGCTGAAACCACCGCCAGTGAGGTGTTTTTTCCGCCGGACACATAGGTTTCACCCTCTAAGGGACGCTCGCCCCGGATGAGTAGCTTATAGTTATCCACTGTCATCTCCTCAAAATAGCCTGTTTGGCAGGTAAAGTATAACACATTGGTAAGAAAACTGTAAAGGAAAGCCAAAAAATCATCAATTAACGCAAAAAAGAAAAAAGCCGCGACGCAAGCACGGCATTTTCTTGCCCTATCGGTTCAATAGCTCCATCGGGCTTGTTGGAGCGGGTGATGGGAATCGAACCCACGTAGCCAGCTTGGAAGGCTGGAGCTCTACCATTGAGCTACACCCGCGGACTTTGGGCAAGGCCTTGAAAAAAATGGAGCGGTAGACGAGGCTCGAACTCGCGACCTCCACCTTGGCAAGGTGGCGCTC
>CAYFTJ010000070.1:0-4269 GCA_964346155.1 uncultured Oscillospiraceae bacterium | reverse complement strand
CTTTTGTACCACGTGCTGAAATTTTTTGAAGCCGCCTAACCGCAATTGCGGGAACTCGCCCTCCATATGAAGGAACAGACACGACACAAACATCTTGTTCATGAAAATTCAAAGGTTCTATTTCCTTACACAGATCAATCTCTTGATAATCTCCCGACAAAGTACCAGTAAGAATATCCGCCACCTTTTTTGTGCCGCCTGTCGGACTAAAATGAATACTGTAATGAGACATTGAAGCGTTCCTGCCTTATTTGTAACGTTTGTCATGCAACAGAATTAATCTATTTTAACTGATTGATATTTTATCATACTGAAGTCAAAATCATCAAGGTGCCACGTTTAACGGTTCTACTCCCAATTCGCAACGGATTTAATAGTAAAACTAATCCCTCATCCCTCTTGACCCTGCACTTTAAATCATAGTAAAATTCAAGCATCCAAGTTTTTCAATAAGATGTAGGGACACTCACACTGAGCATTCGACCTAAAGCAAAAAGAAAGGAAAAACGTGAGATACAATATTTTTGCGGGCGGCATTCATATCGAGTCTTCCACATTCACACCATATCGTTCGGGAGAAAAAGACTTTTTCATCACTAAGGGCGATGCACTTTTAAAGCGCTATCCCTGGGTAGACGAATACCAAAACAGAGTCAACCTGATCCCTATCATGCACGCAAGGGCTCTGCCCGGCGGAATTGTCAAGCGCGGATTTTATGACCAGTACCTGAAAGACTTTATGGCGGAGCTTGATTTGGCTTTACAGCAAAACAAGCTTGACGGTTTCTTTCTTGACATCCACGGAGCGATGAGCCTTGAAGGTTCTTTTGACGCGGAAGGCGATTTTATTCGCGCGTTAAGGGATAAAATTGGTCCCGATGTGCCTGTTTGCGGCTCAATGGACTTGCACGGCAACGTGTCCCAAACCTTGTTTGATTTAAGCACTGTATTAACCTGCTATCGTACCGCGCCGCATTTAGATGCCTTGGAAACCCGTGAGCGCAACTTAATCAATTTGCTCGCAGTTCTTGATGGCCGCAAGCAAGGCAAAAAAATTACCAAGGCAATGGTATCCGTGCCCATCCTTTTGCCGGGTGAACAGACCTCAACGGAAGTGGAACCGGGCAAAAGCCTCTATGCCCGAATACCGAAGCTATTAAAGCAGGATGGTGTATTGGATGCTTCGATTTGGATGGGCTTCCCCTGGGCGGACCAGCCCCGCAGCCGTGCCACCGTTTGCGCATATGGTTTCCATCAAGACAATACAATAGCTTGCGCGCGGGAACTCGCGAATACCTTCTGGGGCTATAAAGACGATTTTGACTTTGTAGGTCCTGTGGCTTCGCTTAAGGAAGGCCTGCAAAAAGCCCTCGAGTCCAAAGAAAAACCTTACTTCCTCTCGGATACAGGGGATAACCCCGGCGCCGGCGGCGATGACGACACGGTGGTTGTCTTAAAAGAAATCCTCAGCTTAAGCGCGGAAAAGTACAAGAAAATCGCCCTTGTATCCATCAAAGATGAGGAAACTGTTCAGGCGTTAAAGTCTAAGGAAATTGGCGACTATGCCAATGTGAAACTTGGCGGAAAAATAAACAAAGCTTTGGGCTGCCCTGTGAACGCGATCATGCAGATTATCAATCGATATTGGGATGCAAGGGCCGGAGAAAGCCTTGTATTAAAAAAAGATAATTTAAGCCTTGTCGTAACCTCAAACAGATACCAGTTCGCAACCGAAGAAAGTTTCCGTGCTGCTGGCATGGGCTCCTATCAGGATTATGATGTTGTTATCGTCAAAATCGGCTATCTTGAACCTGACCTCCGCCGTGCCGCTAAAGGCTGGACCATGCTTTTAACTCCGGGTTCTGTCAATCAGGATCTTAAGAGTTTAGACTTTAAGAATCTGACTCGGCCCCTATATCCCTTTGATGATGGCTTTACGCCTTGTTTAGACGTTTTGGTACAGAAAGTCTGAATACTCTATTCTTAAAAAACCAACAACAATTCCTGATAGCAAAAACTGAGCATGTCGAGCTTTTAAATGCTATAATTAATGACTACAATTAAGAGGGGGACGGTCTTCCCGCCCCTAAAAATAAAGGAGAAGTGTCATGAAAAAATATCTGGTTGAAGTATGTTGCGGTTCGGCTGAGGATGCCATACAATCCGCTCTTGGCGGCGCAGACCGTGTAGAACTTTGTTCCAATTTATTCCAGGGCGGCCTCACACCTACCCTCGGTATGGCCAAAGCCGTGCGTGAACAGTCAGACATTACGCTGAATGTAATGATTCGCCCACGTGAAGGTGGTTTCTGCTATACCAAGACAGAGCTTCTTACCGCAAGGCGTGATATGGAAACCTTCCTGGAATACGGTGTTGACGGCCTTGTATTTGGTTTTTTAAATGAAGACGGCACAATAGATGTGGATCTTACAAGTAAATTTGTACGCCTCGCGGGAGATGTGCCCGTTACTTTCCATCGAGCCATTGATGTTGTTCCCGATTGGAAAAAGGCCATAGACCAGCTTGCTGACATAGGGGTAAAACGTGTGCTTACAAGCGGCCTTGCCCCCAATGTGCTTTTAGCGCTGGATACCGTTAAAGAAATGGTGGAATATGCGGGCAACCGCCTCATCATCATGCCGGGCGCCGGTATTACGCCCGCCACCGCGGACAAAGTAGCCGAATATACGGGCTGCAAAGAAATGCACGTGTATTTCACCAGAACAGTTACTGATCAATCCACAATGAATAACCGCGAAATTTTCTACGGTTCTGCCCTCTATCCCTCGGAAACGAATTACCCGGTAATCGATTCTGAGCAGGTCAGGATGATAATGCACAAATAATGCTGGCCAAGGAAATTTATTATAACACTGTTTAAACGGAGGAATCACATGAAAAAAATCACCATTGCTATTGCCGGATGTGGAAGCAGAGGGCTGGACACATATGCATCTTGCCAAGACAAATTTCCCGATTTAATGCAGATTGTGGCTGCAGCGGATAACAGACCGGAGCGGCTTGAAGTCATAAAAAAACGGTTCGGCCTTTCGGACGAACAATGTTATTCAGACGCAGAGTCCATGTTGGAGGAGCCAAAGCTTGCCGACGCTATGTTCATATCCACGCACGATCGGATGCACTATCCTCAAGCCATGGCTGCCCTGAACAAGGGCTACCATCTCCTGCTGGAAAAGCCAATCGCAGTCACGGAGCAAGAATGTATTGATATTACAAAGCTGGCTGAAGCAAAAAAGCTTCATGTGGTCGTCTGCCATGTGCTGCGCTATACAGTTTTTTATCAAAAATTAAAGGAACTGCTCAATCAAAAGATTGTCGGCGATGTCGTCTCAATTCAGGCCATTGAAAAGGTTGGGTACTGGCATCAGGCGCATTCCTATGTACGCGGAAACTGGCGCAACTCGGCGGAAAGCTCCCCGATGATTTTGGCAAAATGTTCCCACGACATGGATATCCTTCTTTGGTTAACAGGCAAGAACTGTCAAAGCGTATCCTCGTACGGAAATCTTATGCTGTTTAAAAAGGAAAACGCACCGGCAGGTGCTCCCTTGCGCTGTACAGAGCCATGCCCCATGGCGGACACATGTCCATACAATGCTGTCAAATACTATATGGATATAGTAAAAAAAGGTAATGTTGGCTGGCCGGTTAATGTATTGCATCACGCTCCCACAGAAGAAACCATCATGGAAAGCCTTATAACCGGCCCTTACGGCAGATGCGTATACCACTGTGACAACGATGTTGTCGATCACCAAGTGGTTAATCTGCTGCTTGAGGGCGGAACCACGGTTAGCTTCACCATGTGCGCTTTCACGGTGGACTGTGCCCGCGAAATCAGAATTATGGGAACTATGGGCGAGATTTTTGGTGATTTTCACAACAATACAATTTCTGTCATGCCGTTTGGAAAAGATGCCTATGACATCGACATTAATCAGTTGACGAGCGATTTTTCAGGGCATGGCGGCGGAGATGCGCGTATGGTTGAGGAGTTCCTCAGGCTGCTGAACGGAGAGCCGGTATCCGAATCGATTACCATAATCAATCACTCTATAGAAAGCCATCTGGTCGCGCTGGCTGCTGAACGCTCAAGGCTGAACAATGGTGAATCATTGATACTGTAATACATCTATCTACCTGATTCAAAAATAAGGCGGGCTACGCCGAAATCCGTAATCCCCTTTCAATTGGCAACAAAACTGACAAAACATTCGCTAACATATCCACAACAACTCAAAACATGAT
>CAYFTJ010000069.1:0-4378 GCA_964346155.1 uncultured Oscillospiraceae bacterium | reverse complement strand
GGAGCTGACGCGGTACAGGCGGATGCCGTTTGCTATGTTGTATTCCACCATGTTCAATAGAGCATCCAGGTTGCTCCTGATCAGCTCGCGCAGCCTGTCGGGGCTCGCGTTTTTGATGAGGCACTTTTTGATGCCCGTGTCCGGGACAGCCAGCGCCAGGCAGGCATAGCCGATGTTCATGTCTGTTTGCTGCTTGATCGCCCGCGCGGGGGCCGGGGGAAGAACTTGCTGGTGCGCCGGGTATAGGCTTCCCAGTCAGCGCGGCCCTTGTACTTCTTTTCAAGCAGCGGAACGCCGGATACATATAGCAGCATGAAGGTCATCAGCAGCGGGCTGAAAATAAGCCACGCCCGGCCCAAATCGCCCGAGAGGCTGATGAGGTATATGCCCCACCACATGGCGGCGTCGCCGAAGTAGTTGGGGTGGCGCGTCCAGGCCCACAGGCCCTCGGTCATCAGCTTGCCCCGGCTGTCGGGCCGGGCCTTGAAGCGCCGTAGCTGTTCGTCACCCACCGCTTCAAAGAAGAAACCGATGACCCAGACGATCAGGCCCAGCCAAAGCATCACACCGGCCTTGGGGGCACCCTCGAGGTTGACATATACGACAGGGAAACCCACGATCACGTTGATCAAAAACTGTGTCATATAGTTGTTGAAAAACATGACCAGCTCAAAGCGACTGACCCACTTGTCGCGCATCGCTTTGTAGCGGAAATCCTCGGGCTTGCCGATGTTGCGCCGGGCGAGGTGCAGGCTGAGCCTTAAGCCCCATATGCAGATCAGCAGGGTCATGACCCCGCCGGGGAAGGACTTGGGACCCAGGAACCAGGAAATCACTGCCGAAAGCGCAAAGCCCGAACCCCACAGGATATCGACATAGTCGTGCTTTTTATTCTTTTTGCCGATGAGGAAAACCGCGGAAAACGCGCCAAGCAGGAAAAGATACACCAAAACATACTTCATAGCGGCTTCTTCCCATCCTTTTCTTTTTCAATGTAGGCGACCGCGTACGCGCCTTCGCCCGCGAAATTGGTGACCACGCTTGATATCTCGCAGATATAGTCAGGATCCATGCCGATGCGCGCTTTGATATCGCCTGCCGCCTGCTTTGCCCGCTGTTCATCGCCCGCGTGCACCAGGGCGTAGCGCTCGATGCTGCCGGGCCGCAGCTTATCAAGCAGTAGCTTGTCGCTGCGCTTGCGCGAGAAAGACAGGCCGGTGACGGCGCCTTCGCCGTAGGCGTTGATGGTGACCAGCGGAAGGAACCCGATCTTCATCAGGATGCCGCCGAGGCGCCCGTTCAGCCGGCCGGAGGCGACCATGGCCTTCAGGCTGGGCAGCGACACGAGTATCTTGGTCCTCTTGCGCAAAGCTTCCAGCGACTGCGCGACCACCCCGGGCTCTTCGCCTTCATGCAGGCGGTCTGCCGCGTACCGGGCAAGCAGCCCTTGCGCGCCTGAGTTGACCAGCGAATCCACCAGATAGACGGAGGCTTTTGGGTTGGCCGCGATGTACTCGCTGTAGCGCGCGTGGAGGCCCGACATTTTGGAGGATACGGTGAGGATCAGCGCCTTATCGTAGCTGGCCAGGATGGGGTCAAGAAACTGCCTGATGCCTTCCAGGTTGACCTGGCTGCTGGTCATCCTGCCGGAGGACCGCTTCATTCTCTCCCGGGAGATGGTGCGCTTGTCCTGAAAGGAGACCCCGTCGATCAGCAGATGGAGGGGCAGGCAGTATACGTCCGGGCCCAGGCTGTCCTCAGGCACATCGGCAATGGAATCGATCACCAGCGCGGTCTTGCCCGGATGCTTTTGGGCAAGCGCTTGCTGCATGCGCATATCATCGGCCTTCACCTCAAGCAGGGTGCCCAGCTCTTCCATCAGGTCCACAGCCTTCTGGGGTGTATCCGTGTGCAGGTGCACGCGCGCCATGCCGCCGGAGCGGGAGACGACCATGCTGTCGCCCAGCGCCGCCAGCTTCGCTTTCATACCTTCATTGATATCATCTTCCCGCGCGAGCTTCACCAGGACCTCCGTGCAGTAACGGAAGCCTGTGTTTTCATCGGTAGCGAGCACAGCATGAACGTCATCGGCCATGTCAGCGACAAGCCCTGCCATCATGGTGATGTCAACCTCGCTCTCAGCTTCCTCGCGGCCCAGCAGGGCGTTCAGAAAACCTTCGGCAAAATAGAGGAAGGCCATCGCGCCCGCGTCCGGTGCTTTCATCGCGCGCTGTTGGGGCAGGATGCCTGCTGTCTGCCGGACGGTATAGCGAAGATCCTTAAGCGCGCCCTCTGCCGCCTGCAAAAGATCAGCACCCTGGCCGAGTAGGCGGTGGAAGCCGTCGGCAAAGCTGCGCATCGCGCTGAGGATGGTCCCTTCACGGGGCTGCTGGATCGACCTGTAGGCAAAGATATAGCCCGAATGAAACATTTTTGCCAGCACCTGAAGGGGAAGCGCTGCGGCCGCGCTGTCCTTCACATCGGCGGCGGCTTCCTTAAAGCCCGCGAAATACTGGGAAAATATCGCCCCGCTGTTGCCCCTGGCGCCAAACAGGGAGGCCTCGCTGAGCTTTGACAACAGCTCGGCGAAGGATTCGCTGGGCAGAAGCTGCCTTCTGAGCTGCTGCATGAGATAGGCCAGGTTGTTGCCCGTATCGCGGTCGGGCACGGGGAAGCCGTTGATGCGGTTGAGCTCTTCACGCATGCGCTCGACCTTATAGGCGCCGCGAAGCAGCGCGCTGTGAAAGGCCCTGGGCGCGATCATTGTCTGCATAGGCTCCTCCTTTTACAGGAAAATACGGGTAACGATGCCGCTGGTCGCGGAAGTGATAAAAGTGCCCCAGATCAAATCGATGATGGTGATCTTCAGCGGCCAATCCTTCAGGGTGGCCAGGTTGGTCAGATCATAGGTGGCGTACATCACCAGGCCCAGGAAGGCCCCCCGCCAGATGCCCTGCCATACGCTGGCGCTCGCGATGGCCGGGTCAATTACAAAGTAAAGCAGCGCCCCGACATACAGCAGGTAAAACACGCCGGCGGCGATGAAGTTGACTTTATCGCTCATCAGGTGGCCGATGTTTGCTTTATACAGCTTGGGGGAAATGAAGGCCAGCCAGACAATATCAATAAGCAGGAACACCAGGGCGGTCACCAGAAAACGCTTGATCATTTTGAAACTCTCTCTCTTTTTTTATGCAGTGATCTCTCCTTTAGGAGATTCAGCCTTCCTTATTTGCCGCAGGGCCGCGGCTTTCTTCATTCATCCGCATCAGGTTGCTGATCACCGTGCCGCTCAGACGCTGATAACCCTTCTTGTCTTCCGGGCTCAGGCCTTCCAGGCATTCGCTTTCCCACTCGCTCATCACCCTGTACAGATCGGGCAGAAGGCTTTCGCCCCCCGGGGCCAGGCGCAGCGCTTTGCGCCGCTGATCCTTTTGCGTGGGGGCGCGGGTGATGAGCCCTTTGCTCTCCATGCTGTTGAGCAGCTTGGTCACGTTGCCCTTGTCTGTCTGCAAAAGTCTGGACAGCAGGGCGCTTGTGACATCCGGACTCCTGTGAGCGGCCATCAGCACGACCATCTCTTGCCAGCATACATGAAAAGGGGACAGCCGCGCGTCCAGGGTCTGCTTCCCGTACTTGTGCGTCAGGCTGATATCACATACCAGCAATATCAGCACCTCCCTCCATAATGGTTGTAACCTACAACATTATACTCTACATTTGCGCGCTTAAACCTTCTTATATCTATATCAATGGAAGAAAAATCCGAATCCCGCGCGCCCTCCATCATCCGGACAAAACCTGACCGAAAAAGTCGTGCGGGGGCGGTCCGGTCGGTGCTATAATGCGGCTGAAAGGCGGTGGAAGGCATGGATTACAAGATCACGCAAAAAGAGAGCTTCACGGTGACCGGAGCGGCGAGGACGTTCAGATACGAGGACGCGTTTGAACAGATCCCAAAGTTCTGGGACGAGATCATGCAAAGCGAACTGGGACCGGCCGTCGGCGGGATGTACGGCGTATGCGTTGAGGGGACCAGCGCCCCGGGCTCGTTTGAATACCTGATCGCGGACGATTACAAGCCCTGGAAGGAGACCCCGGAAGGCCTGGTGCACCGCAGCATTCCCAAGCACACCTGGGCGGTCTTCCCCTGCAAGGGGCCGATGCCCGGCGCGCTGCAGGATGTAAACCGCCGCATCTTCTCCGAATGGCTGCCGGCCAGCAAGGAGTACGAAGTGGCTGACGGCTTCAACATCGAGATGTACTCAGACCCGGGGGAGTTCAAGCTGGGTACCGAAGACCCGAACTACTACCGGGAGATCTGGATCCCGGTCAGAAAGAAGGAGGAATGAGGCGCTTCCGGCAAAGTATCCGCTAT
>CAYFTJ010000068.1:0-4389 GCA_964346155.1 uncultured Oscillospiraceae bacterium | reverse complement strand
CTCACTTTGAGCTGAATTTTTTACAAAGTAATGGTAATATACGGAAACTCAAGTTAAGCCAACCTGAGGATATGTAGTTAGTCCGGCATATTTCGCACGATAACGTTTTCTCTGCCTACAAGGTCGGATAATAAAGAGATATCGTCATCAATCCGCTGATTTTGCATTTCTTTTTCGTCCGGCGCAAGAGAGCAGTGCGCGTGGAAGGCAACGGGTTTTCCCATGAGGTCGGAAAGGTGTTTTTCAATCACCGCGCGCTTATCTTCGCTGTTGAGCATATCGGCGAAAAAATCATTGCCCACATTTAAGCGCAGGAAAAAGGTCTCTTTGCGGAAGCCATCGTACTTTCCTTGGTTGACAAAGCCAAAGACGCTGGGTTCCTGCTGTGCCAAAATCTTTAAGGCTTTGTTCCAGGCTTCTTCCGGTTCAAGCTGGCGCAGGCCTTGCACGGCCTCTAACACTACTTGGCTGCTTTCAGTAGAAGCGGTTGTCGGACTTGGTTGTTCGTTGGTTTTTTTTTCTACCTTGGGCTCTTCCGGCAAGTTTTGTTTTTGAATAGGTTCTGGCTTTTCATCAAGCGCTTCCGCTTGGGCTTGGTTTTCGGCTTCTTCTTTAGCGCTGCTCGCTTTCTTTTGAGGGCTTATTGCAACCCCGTATTTGATAGCTTGTTCCAACTTAGCTACCTTTGCGGAAAGCTGCATGGAGTTATTCTCTTCTTGTAATAGGCAAGCCCTGAGCGAAAACAAATCTAGCATTGCCCGGGGGGACTGAGACAAACGTGCCTGCTGTTCTGTGCGAAGAGCCAGGTCCAATAGATAGCTAAGGTGCTGGAGACTGGTTTGTTTTGCAATCTGCTTTAGTCGCTTCACATCTTGGCCGGCAACCTTTGCGCCAAGTGAGGCGGCGATGATATTTCGGATGCTGCGGGACACATCCCGCATGAACACTTGCGTATCTTTTCCGGCGGCTATCAGTTCATCACATTTTTGCAGGGCGAGGGCGGCATCACAATTGACTAAAGCTTGCAGATAGTTCATCAGGAACTCAGCATTCACAGCGCCCAGCGCGTCACGTACCTGGCTTACATCCAAATGCTTTTGGTCGCCTAAAGCGCTGTCCATCAGGCTCCAGGCGTCTCGCATACTGCCTTCGGCATTGACCGCGATAAGTTCCAGCGCTTCTTCATCGGCCGTTAGACCGTCCACCAAGGCGAGTTTTAAATGCTCGGCGATTTCTTCGGTGGTAATCCGCCTAAAGTCAAAGCGCTGGCAGCGGGATAAAATGGTGGCCGGAAGTTTCTGGCTTTCAGTGGTTGCCAGAATAAAAATCATGTATTCCGGCGGCTCTTCCAGAGTTTTAAGCAGGGCATTGAAGGCTGCGTTTGAAAGCATATGCACTTCGTCAATAATGTAGACTTTGTATCTTTGGTTTTGGGGAGGGTAGTTGACCCGGTCCAGCATCTCGCGGATTTCTTCAACCCTGGAGTTTGAAGCGGCGTCCATTTCGAAAACGTCAAGGGACGCTTCTTTTAAAATGGTTTGGCAGTTAACACATTCCAGGCAAGGATTGCCATGATCAGGGTTAAGGCAGTTGGATGCCATTGCCATAATGCGGGCGGCGCTTGTTTTACCCGTTCCGCGGGTGCCGCAAAAAAGGTAAGCATGGCCAAGCCTGCCTGAAGCCACTTGATTGCGCAAGGTGCGAACAATGGCATCCTGCCCAACCATTTGGCTAAAAGTCAGGGGACGATATGCACGGTAAAGGGACTGAACCATAATACTCCTTTAAATTTCTTCTTTAAAGCGGTGGAACCCTTCGCCCAAGGTTTCCTGGGCGTCGGTGATAAACATAAAGGCGTTTTCATCCATGTCGTGAACCAAAGTCTTTAAGCGGGTGACTTCCATACGGCCAACAACGCAGAGCAGCACTTTGACGGGGGTATCAGTATACCCGCCTTGCCCGTCCAATAGAGTACAGCCACGCTCCATGGTTGTGATAATTTCATTGGCTATTTCTGAGTACTTGCTTGAAATTACATAGCATACCTTATCGCTTTCAAGACCGGAAAGAACCACATCAATGGTCTTGGCGGTAATGTACACTGTAATCATAGCATATAAAGCGGCTTCTGTACTAATGGTAAAGGCGGAAATAAACACAACTATGCCGTCGAACATGAATAGGAACATACTAACGGAAATGTCGCCAATCCGATTGTGCAGCATTCTGGCAAGCATGTCGGTGCCGCCTGTTGTGGCGTTGCCTCGCAGAATGATTCCAAAGCCGATACCTGCAAGCACGCCGCCAAAGATGGAAGCCATCAGAGGGTTTGAAGTAACAGGTTCAAGCGGGGAAAAGAGGTCGATTTCCAGCGAAAAGATTATGGTAGCAACAAACGTTCTAAAAACAAAACGCTTACCCATTGCGCGATAGCCCATGACAAACAGCGGAATGTTTAAAACAAGGCTGGTAAGGCCGACCGGAACGCCGAAAAGGTGGTGCAGAATGGTTCCAAGACCTGTGACCCCGCCGGGCGCGATGGCGTTAGGGACTAAAAATAATGGATAAGCCAGAGAAGCAAGCAAGCAACCAACGATAATTTTGGCATAATCTTTGATTTGTCTGCGATAGGTAAGCGCACGATACCAAGCGAACATCGGTGTTCCCCCTGTACAGTTAATAATATATTACACGCGAGCATTATAGCATAAATTGCTCCGGTTTGGGTAGACCAAAAGCGGGCAGGGTGTTGCAAGATGGGGTGGATAATGTTACAATTAATATAACAAAAGTATGCATTAGCATATAGAAGGAGTACCTATATGAAAACGAACATCACCGCAAAAAACATGGTTGTCACACCGGCGATTACCAATCGCATCGTCAGGAAAACCGAGACGATGAGTCGCTATTTGAAGCCGGACACGGAAATGTTTGTGCGCCTTGAAAAAAAGAAAAACAGGCGTGTGGTTGAAATTACCGTACCGCTGCAGGGCGTAACCTTACGCGCGGAAGCCACCAGCGATGACAATCTTTTTATGGGCATTGACCAGGCGCTGGCCAAGCTTGAAAAGCAAATCTTAAAACACCGTACCAAGCTTTCCCGCAGGCTGCGTGAGGATGCCAACGTCTCAGAAATGCCGGAATTTATTGAACATCTGGCGGAAGAAGAAAAAGAAGAGCGCAAAGTAGTGCGCCAAAAAACCTATACAGTTCGTCCCATGTCGCTTGAAGATGCCATCCTACAAATGGAAATGCTGGGCCATACATTTTTTGTTTATGTTGATATGGATACCGAGCGCACCCATGTTCTCTACCTTCGCAAGGACGGGCAGCTTGGGCTATTGGAACCCGAAGCGTAATTTATCGTTTATAGTTTCTAAAGGGCACCGCATGGGTGCCCTTTAGCTTGTATAAATCTAGTTTTTGTATTATTCCCAGGTTCTTTTTTTAAAGCGGCTTATAGATGTTTGGGGGAATACTTTATTTATTTTTCTCAATCACATTGCCGGCGCCCTTATAGATGCAGTTGCCCGCAATGACACCGCGTACATTGCTTAATGGATATATGTTGGAACAGCGTCCAATGATACAACCTGGGTTAAGCACCGCATTACAGCCAATCTCAACATAATCACCTATGATTGCGCCAAACTTGATGCGGTCGGTTTGGATGATTTCCTCCATTGATTTAACGGAAATCAGGCTATGGTCACTTTTAAAATTGGAAGTGACTGCTCCAGCTCCCATGTGCGCCTTATAGCCAAGCACAGAATCGCCCACATAATTGTAGTGGGGTACATGTACCATATCAAAAAGGACAGCATTCTTTAATTCGGTAGAATTGCCAACCACACAGTTTTTGCCGATAATGACTGAACCCCGAATATAGGCGCAATGACGTATTTCCACACCCCTGTCGATGATGCATGGACCATGGATATAAGCGGAGGGGGCAACAATGGCATCCTTGGCAATCCAAATATCTGGTGTTGGATGAACAAAATCTTCCTCGCCAAGAGTTTCCCCAATCTTAAGAATGAAAGCGGAAATATCGTCCAGTACTTCCCATGGATAGAGTTTTCCAGCGAACAACCCTGCGGCGATGGTATGTTCTAAATCTAATAAATCATTAATGTTCAGCATTCATTTGACTCCCAAAAGCATATTCTTTTGTTGTAAGGTATTAAGAATCAGGTTGACGTTTTCCTCACATTCCTCAATGCTTGGAGCCTCCACCATGATACGCAGAAGAGGCTCTGTTCCGCTTTTGCGCACCAGTAAACGACCGGTATCCCTCAACTTCTGTTCCACTTTTTGCATTGCTGCCTTGATAGCCTCATCCTGCAAGACCTTATCGCGATCAGTTACCCGAGCGTTTTTCAGCAC
>CAYFTJ010000067.1:0-4813 GCA_964346155.1 uncultured Oscillospiraceae bacterium | reverse complement strand
TACGCCCTATTTCCTAAGATGCGCTTGGGTTATTCTTTGGGCACAAACAGCGGGAAAGTCTTTTGTTCAAAGCATTCGCTGTCTTTAATGATTCTGTCTTCTCCAAATGCATCGTTGCCTATTTCGCAGCAGCTTCCGGCGGCCAGGGCGCACTTTGGGTACCTAGGGCACTTGAAGCTGTAACACTTGCGTTTTGGCTTCATGTTAGTACATTTTGGGATAGAATCCGCTGGGGGCGTAGTTTAAGTTAATCATGATGTTCTTTTTCTGCGTGTAGTGTTCCAAAATCATCTTGTGGGTTTCCCTGCCGATGCCGGACTCCTTATAGCCGCCAAAGGGGCAGTGGGCGGGAATCTGGTTGTAGGTATTCACCCACATGCGGCCCGTTTCGATTTCGCGGGCCACGCGGATGGCTCTGGCGATATCCTTGGTCCAGACCGCGCCGCCAAGGCCATAGACAGAATCGTTGGCCATGTTAATGACTTCCTGTTCGTCGTGGAACTTGATAACGCAGGCGACGGGGCCGAAAATTTCTTCCTGAGCAACCCGCATATCGTTGGTAACGTTTGTAAGCAGGGTGGGCCTCATGAAGGATCCCTTTTCAAGGCCGCCTTCTTTGATCTGATAGCCGCCGCAGGCGACGGTTGCTCCCTCAGCCTTTCCGATTTCGACATAGTCTAAAATCTTTTTCAGCTGCCCTTGGTTAATTTGCGCGCCCATCTGCGTTTGCATATCAAGGGGGTTGCCCACCTTTACAGCGTTAAAGGCTTTGATGAGGGTATCTACAAACTGGTCGTAGAAGGTATCCTGAACGAAGATGCGGCTGCCCGCGCAGCAGACCTGGCCCTGATTAAACAGAATGCCCAGCTGCGCGCCGTCGATGGCTTGGTCGAAATCGCAGTCGTCAAAGTAGATGTTGGCGCTCTTTCCGCCCAGTTCCAGCGTAGAGGGGATGATTCTTTCCGCCGCCGCAAGGCCTACGGTTCTGCCAACCTCGGTGGAGCCGGTGAAGGCAAGCTTGCTAAAGCCCTTGTGATCAAGGACATACTGCCCGGCCTTGGAGCCGGAACCGGTGACAACGTTGAACACGCCCGCGGGCAAGATGCCTTCGATGAGCCGCGCGAATTCAAGAACAGAAAGGGAAGTCGCGCTGGACGGCTTAAACACGGTACAGTCGCCCGCGGCGATGACGGGCGCAAGTTTCCAAGCGGCCATGAGGAAGGGGAAGTTCCAAGGGACAATTTGCCCCACAACGCCGATGGGCTCCCTTAAAATCAGGGAAAGGAAGGTCTCGTTCAGAACAGAGGCCTGGCCTTCTTCGGCTAAAATGCAGCCGGCAAAGTACCTGAAATGTTCAGCGCTGTAAGGAATGTCGATGGCGAGGGTTTCACGGATGGGTTTTCCGTTGTCTCTTGTTTCGACTTCGGCGAGCCACTCTTTGTTTTCTTCAATCACGTCAGCTATTTTGTTGAGGATTGCGGATCGTTCGGCGGGGGTTGTTTTCTTCCAAGTCTTGAAAGCTTTCCACGCGGCTTGTACAGCATCATCCACATCTTGCTCGGTCGCTTGCGCGCAGTAGGCAAGATGTGAACCGTCGATGGGACTTTTGGACTCAAACGTCGCGCCGTCGGAAGCGTCGCGCCATTTTCCGCCAATGTAAAGTCCGTACTTTTCCAGTAACCTGTTGCTCATTTTTTTACCTCCTTCTATTTTGATATGTATCTGTGACAGCTTTATTATAACATAAAGCTTGGCAATAATAAATAGTTTTTTGTATTCAATGGTAAAATAATAGATAAATTTTACATCTTTAAGAAAAGTGACGGGCAATCAATGTATGCCTGTATAGAAAAACACAAAACCCCGTCAAAGTAAACGGAGTTTTGAGTTGTTTTGGGTTATTTTTTTATGAACAGACCATTACACCGAATTCCCAATTTCAATGGATATCCGGTAAAATTCGCCTAAAACATCATCCAAGACCAGCTTTTCTTTGTTTTCGTCCCTTTCGTCCATGATGGCTTGGCCTTCGTGCATCATCAGCAAGCGGTTGCCGTATTTCAGGGCGTAGCGAAGATTGTGCGTTACCATCAGGGTGGTAAGCTTTTTTTCTTTAACGATGCTGTCGGTTAGCGCCATGATGGTGTCGGCGGTCTTGGGGTCAAGGGCGGCGGTGTGTTCGTCGAGGATTAAAAACTTAATGTCGCTCATCGTGGCCATGATGAGGGACACCGCCTGCTTTTGGCCGCCGGAAAAGCTGCCTACCTTGTCGGCAAGTTTATTTTCAAGCCCCAGGCCCACCCTTGAAAGCAGGTCTTTGTAGTGGGCGATTCTGTCTTTATTAACAAGCCGGTTAAGATTCCATTTTTTGTTTTTATTATCGGCCATGGAAAGGTTTTCAAGCAGGGTCATGGAGGGGCTGGTGCCAAAGCCCGGCTCCTGAAACACCCGGCCGATAAAGGCGTAGCGCTGGTGTTCGGGCATGGCGGTGATGTCCTTTCCCGCAATGGAAATGCTGCCCGAATCCGGCATGAAGGCCCCGCAAACAAGGTTTAAAAGCGTGGTTTTCCCCGAGCCGTTGCTGCCGATGATGGAGACGAACTGATTCTTATCCATCGAGAAATTGAAACCATCAAAAATCCGGTTCTCGTTGATTGTGCCGATGTTAAAGGTTTTGGATATGGATTTAAGTGCAAGCATTTTTAAACCTCTTTCTGTTGCCTTCGCCAAGCACCAGGATAATCAGGAACAGCGTCGCAGTGATTAGCTTCATGGAGTTGGCGCTAAGGCCCAGCTTGATGGCAAGGGCTATACAGGCTTTGTAGACGATGGAGCCCAAAATCACGATGGTTGTACCTTTAAGGAAAGACACCTTTTTAAACAGCTTCATCCCCAGCACCACGCTTGCAAGCCCCATGACCATGGAGCCTGTGCCCATGGAAATTTCAAAGAACCGCTGCTCCTGCATGACAAGGCAGCCGCTTAAGGCCACAAAGCCGTTGGATATGGCAAGCCCCTGTACTTTGATGAGGCCGGGGTCCTTGGCAAGGGACTTGACGATCATCGGGTTATCGCCGGCGGCTTTTAAAAGGTAGCCCCTTTTGGTCTGGAGGAACTTATCCAGCAGGATTTTAATAATAAAAATGATGGGAATGGACACGAGAAGAACTTTAAAGGGGAGAAAATTTTCAGGAAGGATGGAACGCACAAAGTCGTTGTTAAAGATGGTTTTTTCCTGAAAAATGGGCAAATTCGCCCGGCCCGCGATGGTGAGGTTGATGGTATACAGCCCCGTCTGCACGATAAGGCCGGCGAGTAAATCCTTGACCTTTAATTTGATGTGGATAAAGCCCGTGATGATGCCCGCCATGGAGCCCGCCAAAAAGCTGATGATGAGCACCGCGAAGGGATTGACGCCAAGGGTAATGAGCCTTGCGCCGACGGCAGCCCCCAAAGGGAAGGTGCCGTCGACGGAAAGGTCGGAAAAGTCAAGGATGATGTAGGCGATGTACAGCCCTACCGCAAGGAAGGAATACACCAGCCCTTGCTCTAAGATACCGATGAAAATGTTCATGCATTCACCTTACTTGATTTCTTCAAACACTTCGGCGGCACGGTTGATGGTTTCTTCCGCCAAGACTACGCCGTAGTTTTCAGCGACTTTTTGGTTCACATAAAGGCTTGCTTTTTCAATGGTTTTAAAGGGCATGTCCGCGGCTTTTTTCTCGCCGGAAAGGATTTCCGCCCCCATTTTGCCGGTTTCTTCGCCAAGGAGAATATAGTCGATGCCTTCGGCGGCCAGGCAGCCGATTCTGACCTGCTCAATTTCAGAGCCGAACACGGGCACGCCCGCGCTTTGGGCTTTGGCAAGGATGGTGGGCAGGCTGCTCACAACGGTGTTGTCGGTGAGGTTGGTGAGGCAATCCACTTTGCTTAGGATGTTGTCGGCCGCAAGCGGGATGTCGGACGTTTGGTTCACGGGGCCGGTGATTAGCTCAAACCCGTATTTTTCCACCAGGCCTTCATAAGTTTTAATGGTAGAAAGCGAGTTTTCCTCGCTGGTGGTGTACATGATGCCCAGTTTCTTGGCTTCGGGGAGGATTTCTCTTATCATGATTAGCTGCTCTTCCACGGGCAGGGCGTCGCTGGTGCCGGTGATGTTGCCGACACTGGAACCGTCTTCCTTCGCTAATTTTGCCGATACCGGGTCGCTGATGGCGGAATACACCACCGGGATGCCGCTTTCCATGGCGGCGTTGTAGGCACTCATGGCGGAGGGGGTGGCGATGGCGAAAATTAAATCGTACTTGGCGGCGACGAAGTTGTCGGCAATCTGTGAGGAGATGCCCATATCGGCCATGGCGTTCTGGTAATCGATTTTGAGGTTCACGCCCTCTTCAAAGCCGGCTTTCTTCAGGCCCTCGATGATGCCCGTGCGGCAGTTATCAAGCGAGCCGTGCTGGGCAAACTGGATGATGCCGATTTTTTTCATTTCTGCCGGCGCTTCGGTCGCGGTAGTTTCTTCCGTGGCGGTGGGTGCAGGTTTTTTGGTAAGAGCGTCGGTGGAACTGTCGGCGGATTTCTTTTCACAGCCGGTGAGCATGAGGCAGAGAGCCAGCAGCAAGACGGCAACGATTTTTTTTGTAATATTTTTCATTTGATTTACCCCTTTTCATTCATGCATTTTGATTTTTCGTTTCACTTATTTTTAATAGGTTTCCGCTAAATCATTATCAGGCGCGGGGCGCCATCGTTTGGTGAGTAAAATCATACTTGCCTCCTCAATCAAAAAATCTTTGAAGCCTTATACTAT
>CAYFTJ010000066.1:0-4875 GCA_964346155.1 uncultured Oscillospiraceae bacterium | reverse complement strand
AAGGGCGAATTGTACGGAACTTGTATTTTGTGGGCGAGTATTTCACTTTTCCCAGCGTCTGAGCAGGTCCACCACTTCTTTTTCAAAGCGTTCACGCTTGGAGCGCTTCCAACCCTGAGCTTCGTTGAGCAGCTTTTCCAAAAGGGTCGCGGCAGATTGTACATATCTTTTTTGCTTGCCGGCAGCCTTTTTGGCTTTTTTCACCAAGGCGCGGGTGCCTTCCAAGACTTTTTGGTCGATAGCCAAATCCCACGCATCGCCTGAAAAGGGGACGGAGGTATTCAGGCCCTTTTCCTTCAGCAGTTTTTCAAAGGCAAGAGCGGCGTCTTCATCGCCATGGGTGATAAAGTACCTTTGCGGCGGCGGGTCAAAGGCGAGGGCCCAGGCTTCAAGGCCGGATTTGTCGGCATGGCCGCTCATGGCTTTTAAGGTGCGGATTTCAGCTCTGACGATAATGTCTTCGTTAAACAGGCGCACCTGCGTTTCGCCATCCACCAGCCTGCGGCCCAAGGTACCAACGCTCTGAAAGCCTACAAAGAGGATGGTGCATTCCGGGCGGTAAAGGTTGTGCTTAAGGTGATGGCGAATGCGTCCGGCCTCGCACATGCCGCTGGCTGAAATAATGACCGAGGGTTCCCTGACCAGGTTAATCATTTTGGATTCTTCGGGGCTTAGGCTGTAATTGAGCCCGTCAAAGCGGAGCGGGTTGATGCCACTTTGAAGAAGGTTGTTCATTTCCTCGTCAAAGAAGGGGGCGCCGGTTTCGTTGAAAATTTCGGTGGCGTTGATGGCAAGCGGGCTGTCCAGATATACCTGAAAGCCGTCGTGGCCATGCACCAGGTTTTTTTCTTTAATTTCACGCAGGAAGTAGAGGATTTCCTGCGTACGCCCCACGGCAAATGACGGGATGACCACATGGCCGCCCCTGTCAAAGGTGGTTTGCAGGCAGTCGGCAAGGTCGCCGATGTAATCGGGGCGCGGGCCGTGCAGCCTGTCGCCGTAGGTGGATTCCATGATGACATAGTCAGCCCTTGTAATATGGCGGGGGTCTTTTAAAATGGGCTGGTTGGTGTTGCCGATATCGCCGGAAAAGACGACGTCTTTGGTAATCCCCTCTTCGGTTATCTGTGCAATGGCCGAGGCGGAACCGAGCAGGTGGCCCGCGTCCACCATTTTAAGGCGAATGCCGGGGAAAATTTCAATAAACTCTTCGTAGCTTGCCGGACGCATGAGTGCGCACAGTTGTGCAGCGTCTTCCTGCGTATACAGGGGCTGAATTTGGGGCAGGCCCGAGCGAAGGTTCTTGCGGTTTTGCCATTGGGCTTCCATTTCCTGGATGTAAGCGGAGTCCTTGAGCATGATTTCGCTCAGCTCAATGGTGGCCGGCGTCGCGTAGACAGGCCCCCGAAAGCCGTTTTTATAAAGCAGGGGCAAAAGCCCGGAGTGGTCGATGTGCGCGTGGGTGAGGATAACAGCATCAATCTGACTTTCTTGAACAGGCAGTGGGGCATTTTCATATACGTCCTTGCCCTGTTCCATGCCGCGATCGACAAGCAGGGTTTTACCCGCGGCTTCCAGTAGGTAGCACGAGCCCGTCACTTCTCTGGCAGCGCCGATAAAAGATAGATGCATAGGATGCTCCTTCTTAGAGGGAATCGTTGGTTCGTTGGGATTGGTGGTAAAGACCGGCATAGATGCCGTTTAGCTTGATTAGTTCATCGTGCGTTCCGCTTTCTTCAAGGCCGTTATCGGTGAGCACCCAAATGCGGTCTGCGTTTCTAATGGTGCTTAAGCGGTGGGCGATGGTGAGCGTAGTTCGCCCGTGCGCCAGGCGCTCAAGGCTTTGCTGCACCAAAAACTCGCTTTCGTTATCAAGCGAGCTGGTCGCTTCGTCCAGCAGCAGGATGGGCGGGTTTTTGAGGAACACCCGGGCAATGGAAATGCGCTGCTTCTGCCCGCCGGAAAGCTTAATGCCCCTTTCGCCTACATAGGTGTGGTAGCCGTCCGGCAGCTCTGATATAAATTCATGGGCGCCGGCCATTTTGGCGGCCTCCATGACTTCTTCCATGCTGGCTTCGGGACGGCCATAGACGATGTTGTCAAAGATGGTGCCCGAAAACAGGTACACATCCTGCTGAACGATGCCGATTTGGCCGCGCAGGCTCCTTAAAGTAAAGCTGCGAATGTCTTTTCCGTCGATAAGCACCCGGCCTTTGGTGGGCTCCCAAAAACGGGGAATGAGGTTGCAAAGCGTGGTTTTTCCTGAGCCCGAAGGTCCCACCAAAGCAACGGACTGACCGGCTTGCACGGTCATGGACAGGTTGTCCAGGACTTTTTGGCTGCTGTTGGTGCCGGGATAGGAAAAGTCCACGTTTTCAAAGGTGACGGTGCCTTTGACGGACTTTAGCTCCTTGGCGCCGGGCAGGTCTTCAATGCCGTGGGGCGTATCCATGATGCTGAAATAGCGCTCAAGGGCGGTGGTGCCGCGCTGGAACTGCTCGGAAAAGTTAATCAGCTGCGTGATGGAAGCAAGCAGGGTGTTGATGTATAAAAGATAGGCGGCATAGTTGCCGGGGGTGATTTTACCCTTGACCATGAACAGGGCGCCGCCAATGACCACCACGATGCGCATTAACCCGTTTAAAATACGGTGAGCCGCGCCGTAGCCGGCCATGGCGTGGTATTGCTTTTTCTTGATGCCCAAAAACTTTTGGTTGCCTTCTTCAAACTTGTCAATCTCTATTTCTTCGTTGGTAAAGGACTGCACCACACGAATGCCAAGCAGGGTATCTTCGGCCTGGGCGTTGATTTCACCCACCTGATGCCGGTAGGCGCGGAAAGCCGTGCGCAGGCGCAGGTTAAAAAAGACCGTCGTTACCACGGTGACCGGAATCAGGGCGAAAATAATTAAGGTCAGGGGGACATTGACATTTAATAAAATGATAAAAGACACTACCAGCTGCAATCCCGCGATGATCAAGTTTTCCGGCCCGTGATGGGCAAACTCGGTAATATCGAACAGGTCGGTGGTGAGCCTGGACATGATTTGACCGATTTTTGCGTTGGAATAGTAGTTAAAGGAAAGCCCCTGCAGGTGGCTGAAAAGGTTATAGCGCATGTCGGTTTCAATCATGGCGCCCATGATGTGGCCTTGCGCCTGCATATAGTAGGAAGCGCCCGCTTCAAGCAGCACCAAAAACAGGTACAGGGCGCCCATGGGCAAAATCCAGCTGAGGGTAATTTGCGCCACATCGTTAATGGCCTTATCGGTGATGGAACTGACGATCAGTGGATACACCAGAGAAAAAACAGTGCTAAGGCCGGCGCACAATAGGTCAAGGAATAGGATTTTTCGGTATTTTTTAAAGTAAGGGAAAAGTTTGCGGACATAACCGCGTTTTTTGACTGAGGCAGACATACGGGTTCCTTTCGCGTAGTTAATCGTTTGTTATCAATTGAAGGCTGGACAGTACTTCTTTTGCTTCGTTTATAGACGGGGCGTTTATGCTTATTTCAAAGGCGGCGTCCTCCGTTGTAAGGTAATAGACAAAGTATTCGCCCCTTTGCGCGGATAGCAGCGAATAACCAAACAAGGTAAGCTGCGAGGACGCAAAGGCAGCGTCCTGGGACCTAATCAAGGGGGCAGCGATCAGCGGCGTTACGCCCTGAATGGTTACGTTTTCGCCCACAGCGCTTAACAGCCGTGCCCTTTTGCCCTGGTAGCTGCGCTCCTGTACATAGCCCGACTGAATGACGGACGGCAAGGGGGCGTTTGCGCAAAGCGCGCGCGCAAGGTCTTTACCCTCGCTTGACGCGACGGGAGATAGGGGAGCGAGGGTGGCTTTAACACCTTGTACCACATAGCGGTGGTCGGTGGAGTCATCCTTTTGCATGAGGGCATACAGACAAAAAGCGCAGATAAGCACAATGGCTAAAAGAATAAGCGGGATTTTTTTCATAAATATTCCTTGGGTAGATTTTTAGGGACGGGTTTGGGACGGACTGTTACGCAAGCGCCCTGAGAATATCTTCACCCAAAAGCTGGTGAAGCTTGTTGATCCGGCCGTCAAAAAACGAATAGCAGGCCTTGTAAAAGGTTTTGGCAAGCAGCATCTGTTCGCCCCGGCTTAGGTCGGGGGAAGAGAGCATCTGCCTTAATATATCGGCCATGGGAAAAGCAAGCTGCTCGTTTGCGTTCTTTCCCAGGCGGATGCCGAAAACGGAAGGCGAACGGCTGCTTGAACCCGCGATAAAAAGATAGATATATTGACGACAGATTTCGTCCAAATACTCTTGTAAAAAGCCATCCTGATCGGGCGTCAAGTCCAGGCACTTTTTCAGGCGGGGATGGTCAAAGATTTCTCGGGTTTTTTCCCTGCGCTTTTCATCGGGATAGTTATCCGGGTGGTCAAAAGCGTCAAGCATATGGGCTTTAATCAAGCTGAAATCGCCCCTGTTTTGGCTGCGCTGGTGCAGGTTGCCAAGCATTAACAGGGCTTTTTGCACCTGCAAAGATTCGGGCGACAGAATTTCCGCCCTTGAAAGCAGCTTATGGCTAAACACGGGATCATCCGTTTCCCTTGCCATTTGCAAGAGCTCAGCTGCGCTTGCGTTTTGGGGGACTGTGGGCTTTTTCTTTGTAAAAAATGCCATGCGACCAGCTCCTTTCCAAACATTAGTATACCATGAAAAGCAAGACTTTTGAATAAAAAGGAAAATTATTAATTTTAGGGCTTGACAGGATAAAAATTATTTAGTATCATGCTAGTCGTCGCTTATTTTGCGACAAACCTTCGGGGTGTAGCGCAGTCTGGTAGCGTACGTGCTTTGGGAGCATGGGGCCGGGGGTTCAAATCCCTTCACCCCGACCAATTT
>CAYFTJ010000065.1:0-4986 GCA_964346155.1 uncultured Oscillospiraceae bacterium | reverse complement strand
TGTTCCACCCATATTACGTTAAGGAATATAACAACCGTTGGTTTGTATTTGGTCTCGATCAAGAAAACAATTCACTTGGAAATCTTGCTCTTGACCGTATCGTGTCTATTGAAATAGCAGAAGAAGTCCAGTTTATCAATAACGAGACAACAGACTTTGATCACTACTTTGATGATGTTGTTGGTGTTTCAATACCAAAACAAAATCCAGAGAAAGAGACGATAACCCTGTGCTTCACAAAGAATCGCTTCCCTTACGTTACATCTAAGCCTATTCATAATTCTCAGAAGACCATTGACGAGGAAAAAGGTATAGTTACGTTGGAAGTAAGACCTAATTGGGAACTTGACCAACAGATACTTTCTTACGGAAAAGACGTGGAAGTAGTGTCGCCAAAGTGGTACAGAGACCGTATTTCTGGTATTATTGAAGAAATCTACAAAAAATATTTAGCTGTGCAGGAAGACCGCACACATAGTATTTAGTTTTGCAAGTAAATAGTAATGTTTGATATTCAAAAGAATAAGATAAATGGCAAACGAAGTTGACATCAGCGAAACCGAATTGCTCCTCAAATATGAGAAGAAAGACGGCACTAACGTTGTCGTCATGAATATGCTGAAGGATCATACAACCCAAGAGAATATCTATTGGGCAACAGATTCGTATGCCAATATTGGTAAGGAAGGTTACACTTTTTATGACCCAATTACCATTGAAAAGATAACTGGTGAAAATGACATGATTATCCGTCCTCGTGCTGTAAAGTCAAAGGAAGAACAAACGCAAAGAGCAAAGGATAAAGCTGAAGTATTCACCCCATCTTGGATATGTAATGCTCAGAACAATCTGATTGACGAGCAGTGGTTTGGACGTAAAGATGTGTTTAATCATGAAGATCCTGAGAATCCTCAGCAGTGGATTGACACGGAAGGAAAGATAGAATTTCCAAATACGGAGGGTAAAACATGGATTGATTATGTTGCCGACATTCGTTTGGAAATTACCTGTGGTGAAGCCCCATATCTAGTAAGCCGATACGATACTGTCTCAGGTGATCCTATCGATGATGTGCGTCATCGTATAGGACTCATCGATAGAAAGCTCCGTGTCGTTAGTGAGAATTGCGAGACATCAGCAGACTGGATTAAATGGGCAAAGGTTGCTTTAGCAGCATCCTATGGCTTTGAATGGCAGGGAGACAATCTCCTTCTGGCACGAGAAGCCATATTTTATTCCTTCATTGATCATTATAAGGCAAAGTTTGGTAAAGCTCCTACTAAGACTATTATGGAAGGTGTTTCCTACATAGTATCTTGGAATATTTGGCAAATGGACGGATTGACCTATGGACTTCCTGGTTATACGGTAAAAGAACGAGACGTGCCAAAGCGTCCAGAGCCAGTTCAGCTATCATTAGATTTTGGAACTGTAGAAGAACCAGAACCAGAAGAAGTCCTTTCTCATGAACGCCTATGCCGTATCAAAGACTTCTTTAAGGGAATCAATCTCCATAATGGTACATTCAATACTAATTTCCTTCGTTCTAAGAACGACAACGATAAAGAGAAATTCCCAACTTTCAAATCATTCGTTAATAACAAATAACTAAAAAGTTATGGCTGCATATAATACTTTTGAATCCGTTAAGGCAAAAGCCCCGGGAAGTTTATTTGACGAACCGCAGGCAATCGTGCTTCGCGATGAACAGAAAGAAGCTGTCAAGAAAGCTAAAGCAATGTTTGGAACTCAGAAAACAGGAGGTCCTTTTGTTCCTGCAGAGACATCCAAACAATTCCTCTGGAATGCAAAGATGCGTTTCGGAAAGACTCTTTGTGCTTTACAGTTAGCTCGTGAGATGAACGTTCGCAGAATGCTCATCGTTACTCATCGCCCTGTTGTTGCTCACGGTTTCTTTGAGGATTTTGAAAAAATCTTCAAACTTGATCCTGCGATTAAGAATCAATACGACTTTGGTACCAAGTCTGATAAGGATGGACATGGTAACTATTATGATTTGGAGAGATTCTTGAAGCAATCTCCAGATAATCACTATATCTTCTTTGCATCTATGCAGTATCTTCGTCGTTCAACTTTGGTTGGTGGTGATAATGATGAGCAATTGAAGAAAGACATCTTGCAGAATACAGATTGGGATCTTGTTGTAGTCGATGAAGCACACGAAGGTACTCGCACGGCTCTTGGTCAGCGTGTTATTGACATGCTTAGAAAATCAAAAACCAAGATGCTTCACCTTTCTGGTACTCCATTCAACCTATATGGAGACTTCAATGATAAGGAAATCTATACATGGGATTACATTCAGGAGCAGCAGGCTAAACAAGACTGGCCAAAGAAGCATCCAAACGAAGACAATCCTTATGCTGAACTACCTCAGATGAAGATCTTCACTTACGACTTAGGTAAGTTGATTGATGGATTTATTGAGGAAGGTGCTTCTTTTAAGTTCTCGGAGTTCTTCCGTACTTGGACTGGTAATCCAAAGGCTGACAAAGCCAATATGCCTGAGGGTAAAAAGGGCCGTTTTGTTCATGAGGAAGCTGTAAAACAGTTCCTCGATAAGCTTTGTGAGGATAGTGCCACCAGCAATTATCCTTTCTCTACCGACAACTACAAGGATACTTTCAATCACACCTTATGGATTGTTCCAGGTGTGAAAGAAGCAAAAGCACTGCAGCAACTGCTCCATGAACACGAACTGTTTGGTAGCTTCGATGCTATTATCAATGTTGCAGGTAATAATGCAGAAGACGAGGAACGTGAAGACGCATTGGAAAAAGTGAAAAAAGCTATAGGTAAGCAGCCTGAAAATACCTATACTATAACTATATCTTGTGGCCGTCTTACTACAGGTGTTACTGTAAAACCTTGGACTGCAGTATTCTATCTGAAGGGATCAGAAATGACTTCTGCAGCTACATATATGCAGACAATTTTCCGTGTGCAGTCACCTGCCATCATAAATGGCAAGATGAAACGTGAGTGCTATGTCTTTGACTTTGCTCCAGACCGCTCATTGAAGATGGTTGCAGAAACAGCAAAGTTCTCTTCACATGCAAAGAAAACTGTAAAGAAGAATGAAGATGGAGAAGACCTAACTCAGGAAGAGCGAGATAAGGAGACTATGAAAGAGTTCTTGAAACTCTGCCCTGTTATCTCTCTCGATGGTGGTGCTATGGTTGAATATGATGCTAATAAACTGTTCAAGCAGTTGGAAAGTGTCTATATCGATCGACTTGTAACCAGTGGATTCAATGATAATTGTCTCTATAACCCAATAGAGCTGATGAATATGGATTCGGACGAACTCAACAAGTTAGGAGAAAAAATTGCGAAGACAACAAATATGGAGAAGCCAAAGAATGCAACTCCAAATTCGGCTTTGCAAATGAACCACTTAACACCTGAAGAACGTCAGAAATTAGAAGAAGCCCGTAGAAAAGCAAAAGAAAACCGAAAGAACAAGAAAGATCCATATGAAGGGCTTTCGGATGAAGAAATTGCTGCACTCGAAGCAGAAAAAGCACGTAAAGCCCAAGAGCGCAAAGAACGAGATAATCGTATCTCTAATATTAGAGGTATTTCACTCCGCATACCATTGTTAATGTATGGAGGAGCAGATGCAGGTGATCCTAACGAAGATTTGACAGTAGAAAACTTTACTAGAAAAATCAAGGATGAGTCATGGGAAGAATTTATGCCTAAAGGAATCACCAAAAAGGATTTCAATATTATCAAGAAATGCTATAATCAAACTCGATTTGAAGAGGCAGGAAAGCGTTATCGTGCTTTGGCTCGTGAAGCAGATTCTATGCATACAGAAGATAGAATCAAAAGAATAGCAGATATATTCGCTTGTTTTCATAATCCAGATAAAGAAACTGTATTAACACCATGGCGTGTTGTAAACATGCATATGAGTGACACATTAGGTGGTTATTGCTTCTTTAACGAGAAGTTTGATGGTCCAAATCAAAAACAGATCTTGGATGAAAATGGAAATGTTGCAGATATTGTTAATACTGCAGAACCTAGATATGTTAATCGAGGACAATTAACAAAATCTGTCTTCGAAAATAATGAAGCACAAATTCTTGAGATTAATTCAAAAACAGGACTATATCCTCTTTATGTAGCTTATTCATTGTATCGTCGTAGAATGAAAGATTTCTATGACGCAGAACTCATTGGCGAACAATCCGTTGAAGAAGAACAGGTTGTTTGGGATGACATTGTCGCAAATAATATATTTGTAATATGTAACACTCCAATGGCTGCAAGAATCACGGAACGTACTCTTTTCGGTTTTCGTGAAGTATATAAGATGAATATCAAATCAGAAAAATTAGTAGAACGCGCTACAACAGAGCAAGACGAGTTAGTATCAACTATCAAGTCTGTTGGATTCTGGAACGGCAATAGAAGTAAAGATGAAATGAAGTTTACAGCAGTAGTAGGTAACCCTCCATACCAACAAAAAAAGGACAGTACAAGTGATGCTCCAACATATCACTTATTTATGGAAATTGCTTTTCAATTATCCGATATTGTTTCATTTATTACACCTGGTAGATTCCTTTTTGATGCAGGTAAAACTCCAAAGGAGTTTAATAAAATGATTCTTAATGATGAGCATTTTAAGGTAGTGATGTATGAAGAAGATAGTTCCAAGGTTTTCGAAAATGTAAGCATAAAAGGAGGTGTAGCTGTGTCCTTAAGAAATGCAAATGAAAACTATGGTAAAATTGGGACATTTACAAAATCTAACGAAATAAATTCTATTCTTCATAAAGTAATGAAGTCTCAGTTTACATCGTTCAAAGAGCTTGTTTATGCTCCGGAAAGTTATCGATTAAGTAAGAAGTTCCATAAAGAACATCCAGAGATTGCTGATATACTCAGTAATGGTCATCTCTACGATATCACCACAAATATTTTTGATAAGCTATCTTCTTTTATTTATAT
>CAYFTJ010000064.1:0-5056 GCA_964346155.1 uncultured Oscillospiraceae bacterium | reverse complement strand
ATACCTGAGGTAATAAAACCTGAGGTAATAAAACCCGAGGTAATACCGCCTAGTATTTTGAATCCGCAGATATTACCGCCCGCCACAACGCAGCCTGACATTACAGTACCCGGCATAACGGCACCCATCGTACTGCCGCCAAACCTTTTAGGCCCATAAGCCATAGCTTGTTATACTAATCTCAGTTTAAAGTAGCGCATAGATTGTAGGGAATTTTTTGATTTGGCAAAGCTTTGTGAAGGAAGCATAGCGGCGCTATGTTGACTGAGCAAAGCAAAGACAAATCGGAAAAGGCACACAAGATAAAGCTGATTTAGGCTGAGATTAGTATTAGCTACATAGGCAATCCAAGGCGATTCTGTTGACATGTTCTTAATAAAAACCCCCTTGAAATCATTGAGTTCAAGGGGGTAAATTTTTAAGGCTTAACCTTGGTGCGGGAAACAGGACTTGAACCTGCATGTCCTTGCGAACACTAGAACCTGAATCTAGCGCGTCTGCCAATTCCGCCATTCCCGCAGAACAAACGATAATATACCACACGAAAACGGGCTTGTCAACCGCTATTTTGCCGGCAAGCCCGTTTGTTTTCTGTAAAAATCTTGGTTTTTGTTTACCTGTCCAGCGTTCCCTGCCAGTATTCGTCGGGGCGGGGGTTGTAGGTATCGGTGGAGATGAGCTTTTCCTCAACCAGCTTGCCGCCCTGGTAGGTCTGCAGGAAGGTGGAGACCACATAGCCGTCCCGGCCTTTGCTGATCAGCTGGGTTTCGTCTTTATAGGTCACATGCTCCTGTTTCCTGTCGGGCACCATTTTATCTTCGGCAATCAGTACCTGGTCGATGACCGACTTTAATCTGCGGGTGATGCCTTCGCCAATGGGCTCGCCATAAAAGCGGATGGTGCAGGCAAGGTTGCGGGAGCTGGAGCCTTTATGCACATGGGCAGTAATGTAAATGGGGCTGGACGTGGTGTTTTTAAAGCGGAAGTCGATTTCATGGTCCCGGCTTAGATAGACAGTGGCGTCCAGGCCCTTTTCGGTATAGTTAACAGGCATGGAGTGAATGGACCTGCGCACGATGCCAAGATCGCCAAGGAGCGCCGCCTGATACAAAGTGGTAGACGTTTGGCAGATGCCGCCGCCAATGCCCGTTTCCAGGTTGCCCGACACATACTCCACCGCTTCCAAGTAGCCGTTTTCAAGGGTCCTTTCCCCAACCACCTTGTTAAAGGAAAAGACATCGCCGGGCTTTAAGATAAGGCCGTTGATCTTGGTCAGCGACTGGCGGATGTTGCTGGTGCGCTTTTCCGTTGAGTCCTTGGAAATGGCGGTGGACGCCTCGGCCCTTAGCGTTACCTTTTTTTCCACATCGGCCACCCTGACAGCAGGCTCGGTGTAGGTAACGGGAATTTGATAGGTACCGCTCTGCCCCGTCGCGGCCATTTCCAAAATGGCGGCCTTGGCTTCTTCCACATTCACGGTCATGCCCTGCTGTTCGGGGCGAATGTAAAAGGGGTTTTGCCTGTCGTCGGGGCGAAACTCCAGCAAGGCAGCGTCCACGGGTTCCCGGTTAAGCAGGTCCGCGATCTGGCTGAGCAGCTGATCGATGTTGCCATCGTTCAGCTCCTGCTGGGTGGTATAGACCTTGTAGGGGTTTTGCTGCAAGTGCTGAATGCTTTCAAGGCGCTGGTACACGTCGCCCGTGTGGGTCAAGGCCCAGGCATCGTTTAAGAAGGGGTAAAACTGCTCGTCCGAGTAGTTGATGCCAAGGGACGGGTAGGTAAAGGTAAAGTATTTCCAGCCGTTAAACTCAATATCCAGCGACCAGGAATGCACGCTCTGGTGCATTTTATTGGTGACCGCTACCAGCGCCTGCTCAGGCGTCATGCGGGAAATATTCACATCGTTGATGTAGATATTGTCGCCATAAATATTTTGATAGGGGGCAACGGCCTCCTGCACCTTTTTGTGCTGGACGCCTGAATACACCAGGTAGCCAATGCCGATGAGCGCCGCCAAAAGCGCCACATACACAACAATACGTAAGCCCCTGCCCTTTGGCCTTTGGGGTTTGCGCTGGGGTTGCTGGTATTGGTTTTGCGGCATCCGGGGACGCACCGGCCCCTGGCCCTGCGGCGGTCTGCCTTGGTTTTGATAGTATGGACTTTGACTCATCCTCTGCCGGTTTTGCGGCGGTGGGGAATGGTAGTTCATAGCCTTTGGTTTCCTTTATTAAAGTAGAGCAAGTAGTTGTTGTACATCTTCGGGCATCGTGTGCCACCTATAACACTGGCTGCCCAGTTCACCGTGCTTGCCGCCATCGGGCTCTATTTCGTGAAAGTCGCTGCCGCCAAGCACCAGTAGGCCATTTTGGCGGGCGTAGTTTGCGTAAAACCGGGCATCTTCATCGCTGTGGGCGGGGTGGTAGCATTCGATGCTGCAAAGCCCAAGGCTTTGCCAGTGTTTAAAGCATGCAAGCTGCTTTTCCTTTTCCAGGCGTATCTCGCCCGGATGGGCAATGACGCTTACAACCCCCATTCCGCTTAGCAGGCGGATGGCTTCCTCCACATCGGCCTCTTCACGGGGCACATAGGCCTTTTGGCCCTCGCTTAGGTACTTGTCAAAAGCTTCTTTCATCGATTGCACATAGCCCTTATCTTCCATGGCGCGGGCTACGTGTGGGCGGCCAACATTTTCCATGTCGTGAACGTCCAAATCTTCAAGCGTGAGCGGAAGGCCAAGGGCACATAGCTTTGCTAAAATGCGCTGCACCCTACCCAGCTTTTTCTCCCGGAAGCTTTGGGCATAGTCAAGTATTTCTTCTTCAAGCACCCTGGGTCCGTAGCCTAAAAGGTGTACGCCCGTATCCCCCTGGCGGCAGCTGATTTCAATACCGTCGATAAGGTTTAAGCCCACTTGCCTTGCGTAAGCCCTCGCTTCCTTTAAGGCGCCTGTGGTGTCATGGTCGGTAATGGCCAGGGTATTCACGCCCAGTTTTTGCGCCCGGTCGATTAGCCCCCTGGGGCTCAGCTCCCCGTCTGAAGAGGTGGTGTGGGTATGAAAATCAGCCTTCAACAGGGGCTTCCTCGCCGGCGGCGGCTTCAATTTTTTCTACCTTGTTCCTGTTCATAAAGGCAAGGAAATCTTCACGGTTGACGGTTTCTTTTTCAATCAGCAGGTCGGCCAAGCCGTGCAGATCGTCCATATGCTCTTCCAGGGTGCTAAGCGCGCGCTGGTAGCATTTGCTCAAGGTGTTCGCAACCTCGGCGTCAATGGCGGCCTGTACGTTTTCGGAGTACTCGCGGCTCTGGCCAAACTCCATGCCCACAAACACTTCCTGATCTTTGCCCAGGTAAATGGTGCCGATTTCGGGCGACATGCCCAATTTGGTAATCATGACGCGGGCTAGCTCGGTCGCGCGCTGCAGGTCGCTCTGGGCGCCGGTGTACACATCGCCCGTTACAATTTTCACAGCGGCGTGGCCGCCAAACATCATGGTGATATCGTCAAGCAGCATGCTGCGGCTTTGCATGTTATATTCCTTTTCAGGCAGCGACAGGGTGAAGCCACCCGCCGCCCCGCGCGGCACGATGGTCACGGTATGCACCTCATCGCAGTGGGGCAGGTAGTGGCCAAGAATGGCATGGCCCGCTTCGTGGTAGGCCACAATGCGCTTGTCTTCCTCCAGCACCTTGCGGGATTTCTTTTCGGGGCCCATCTGCACCCGCTCCGTCGCCTCGATAAGGTCGGACTGGGTGATTTTGGGGTTCTTGTTGCGGGCGGCCAGAATGGCGCCCTCGTTCATGATGTTTTCAAGGTCGGCGCCGGTGGAAAAGGGGGTACGCTTGGCGATGTTTTCAAGGTCCACATCGTCGGCCAGGGGCTTGCCGCGGGAGTGCACTTTCAGGATGTCGATACGGCCCTGAATGTCCGGGTAATTAACAGTCACCTGGCGGTCAAAGCGTCCGGGGCGGAGGATGGCAGGGTCCAGAATGTCGCGGCGGTTGGTTGCCGCCATAACGATAACGCCATCGTTGTCGGTAAAGCCGTCCATCTCAACCAGCAGCTGGTTTAAGGTCTGCTCCCTTTCATCGTGGCCGCCGCCAAGACCGGCGCCGCGGTGACGGCCCACAGCGTCGATTTCGTCGATAAAGACGATGCTGGGCGCGTTGCGCTTGGCCTGGTCAAACAGGTCGCGCACACGGCTTGCGCCAACGCCCACGAACATTTCCACGAAGTCAGAACCGGAAATGGAATAGAAAGGCACCTTCGCTTCGCCCGCGACGGCCTTGGCAAGCAAAGTTTTACCCGTTCCGGGAGGGCCTACCAACAAAACGCCTTTGGGAATTCTGGCGCCAAGGGCGGTATAGCTCTTGGGAGAACGCAGGAAATCAACAATCTCTTTAAGCTCTTCTTTTTCTTCTTCGGCGCCCGCCACATCGGCAAAGGTGATTTTGTTTTTGGTAGGATCCACAAGGTGGCCCTGGCTTTTGCCAAAGGACATGGCCTTGCCGCCCGCGCCCGTTTGCTGGCGCATGACAAAAACCCAAAACGCCATCACAAGCAGCATGGGCAGCAAATAAGGCAGCATTTCAAGGTACCAGGGCACGGCAACGGGCGGCAGATACTCAATCTCAAAATCAAGGTCGCTGACGCTTACCTTTTCAATATCCAGCTCTTTTTTATTGGCCGCCATTTTCAAAACGGTATCGTAAAAGTCACCGCCGATGGTGGTGTCAAAATCGTATTTTTCCGGAAAACTGGCAGCGGCAATCAAGGTGGTCTTGTTGCGCCCATACAGGGTGTTGCCCCGGATGGCCACACGATCCACCTTGTTGTCCTGAATTCTCTGCAAGAACTCAGGATAGCTGATGGTTAAATCTTTGGAAAGTAAGCTGCTTTGAACAAGCGATGAAATTAAAATAAATGCCGCAATAATGACAAGGTATCCAAAAATGCCGCGGCGCTGATTTCTCATGTACAATCTCCCTTCAGGCAATAGGCAACAGAGGTATTATATCATACCCTGCAAGGATTGCACAAACAGGGGGTGGGGAA
>CAYFTJ010000063.1:0-5401 GCA_964346155.1 uncultured Oscillospiraceae bacterium | reverse complement strand
GGGAACATTGAAAGGCGAATAAAAAGCCAGGAAACGAAAGATAGACAGGCGATGAATCCCAATGTTTTATACTAATCTCAGTTTAAAGTAGCGCATAGATTGTAGGGAATTTTTTGATTTGGCAAAGCTTTGTGAAGGAAGCATAGCGGCGCTATGTTGACTGAGCAAAGCAAAGACAAATCGGAAAAGGCACACAAGATAAAGCTGATTTAGGCTGAGATTAGTATTAATAGCTTCGCAACGAAAAATCCCGGAGCGGCGAACCGTTTCCGGGATTTTTTGTGTTGGTTTATTCGATTCCCTCCACCCTGAGGGCGCTTTCCACCCGGGCGATGGCGGGATCAATTTCTTTCAAAGCGGCCTGCACGTCCTTTTCAAAGGCGCGGTGGGTAATGACGATGATGGGCACGTCCCCCTCACCCTCGGCTTTACGCTGCAATATGGAAGAAATGCTGACGCCGTGCTGCCCCAGCTTGGTGGTGATATACCCCAGCACGCCGGGGCGGTTCATCGCGGAAAAGCGCAGATAGAAACCGCACTGCCAGTTGTCGGTAACGCTGAGGGAAGGGTGCAGGGCGTTGCTGTTTTCAAAAGAGGGGTGCTTAATCTGCGGGTGGGTCAGCGCGTACACCACATCGCTTAGGATGGCGCCCGCCGTGGGCATGCTGCCCGCGCCCCGCCCGTAGAGCATCATATCGCCGCAGGCGTGGCCCGTTAAAAATACCGCGTTGAAGGCCCCGCCTACCGAAGCCAGGGGATGGGTCTCGGGCACAAAGGCGGGGTGCACCCGCACGTCCACCACATCGCCCTTTCGCTTGCCGATGGCCAGCAGCTTTAAGCGATAGCCCAGGTCCTTACCGGCGGCAATGTCCTGCACCTGCACGTTTTCGATGCCCTCGCGGTACACCAAGTCGTAAGGCACCCGGGCATGGAAGGCAAGGCTTGAGAGGATGGACAGCTTATACGCCGCGTCAAAGCCCTCCACGTCGCTGGCGGGGTCGGGCTCTGCAAGGCCCAGTTCCTGGGCTTCGGCAAGCACTTTGCCATAGGGGAGCATTTCATCGGTCATTTTGCTGAGGATATAGTTGGTGGTACCGTTGACAATGCCCATCACCTGGGTGATACGGTTGGCCTGCATGGAATCGTTGAGCACGCGAATGATGGGCACCGCGCCGCATACGCTTGCCTCAAACTGCAAGTCCGCCCCGCCTTCCTTTGCGGCCTTGTGCAAAATGTGCCAGTTAAGGGCGATGGCCATCTTGTTGGCCGTCACCACCGTCTTGCCCCGGCGCAGCGCCTCGGCCATCAGAGTGGTGGCCGGCTCTTCGCCGCCCATGCACTCGACAACCAGGGTAATGTCCTCATCTTCCAATATATCCTGGGCGTTGGTGGTGAGCAATTCGGCGGGGATGCCTTCCCGCTGTTTGGTTATGTCCCGCACCAGGATTTTTTTAACCTGAATGGTAAGCCCCTCCCGGTGGGCGATAACCTCCGCCATGTCTTTGAGTAAATTATACACGCCGCTGCCCACATTGCCGCAGCCCAGCATGCCGATGACCTTGTGTTTCATACATCAACCTCCTAACATACTGTGAATACTCTATCATACGCTGAATAAAACCGCAACGAAAAAAGCGCCTCTCGCTCTATGGGCCAATGTACTTGCGCAGCTCACGTCCGCGCTATTTGGAAACTTTCCCCTTCAAAACCTTTTCATCCATAGTCTTTTTGGGTATAATATATTTCACGTTTAATTAAGGAGTGAGAGTTTTCATTGTTTAGATTATTAAAGCATATGCGCCTGAAAGAATGGCTTTTTGCTTTGCTGATGATGGTTTTTATCATGGCGCAAGTCTGGATGGACTTAAAAATCCCCGACTACATGGCGGCGGTGACTACCTTGGTTAAAACCCCCGGCAGCCCGGTTAGCGAAATTATCAAAGCCGGGGGGATGATGCTGCTATTTGCTGCGGGCAGCATGTGCATGGGCGTTTTGGTTGCGGTAACGGTGGCGAAATTGTCCGCTTCCTTTACCACCAACCTGCGCTCCCGATTGTTCAGGCGCGTGCAGCGCTTCACCAAGGCGGAAATGGGCGGCTTTTCCACCGCCTCGCTGATTACCCGCTCCACCAACGACATTACGCAGGTACAAGGCGCGCTGTCGATGGGTTTTCGCCAGATCATCAAGGCGCCTGTGATGGCCATTTGGGCGGTAGGCAAAATTGCCGATAAAAACAGCCAGTGGACTTTTTCCACCGCCGCCGCCGTTACCCTCGTGATTGTACTGGTTACCGTGATGACTTCCTTTGCCCTGCCCAAGTTTCGACGGATGCAGGAGCTTTTGGACGATTTGAACCGGGTGACCCGCGAAAACATCACCGGCGTTCGGGATATCCGGGCCTTTAACGCCGAAAATTTCCAAAAGGAAAAGTATGAAGCTGTCAACACCGATATGTTCAAAACCCGCACCTTTGCCCGAAGGATTATGAGCAGCATGGGCCCCTCGGTGGGGCTGATTGTGAACCTCCTTATCCTTTCCATTTACTGGATCGGGGCGGGTCTGATTCTTTCGGCTGAACAAGCGGATAAGATTGTGCTCTTTTCCGACATGGTGGTCTTTTCCAGCTATGCCATGCAGGTGATGTCGGCTTTCATGATGATGATGATGTTAGCTGTTATCATGCCAAGGGCCAGCGTTTCGGCCCAGCGCATCAACGAGGTGCTGGAGGTGGAGCCGCAGCTGCATTCCGGCCCCGAACATGAGGGCGCTTTGGGCAAGGAAGGCACAGTCGAGTTTCGCGACGTGGTTTTCCAGTACCCCGATGCCGAGGAGCCTGAACTGTGCCACCTTTCTTTTACGGTAGAAAAGGGCAGTTTCTTCGCGATTATCGGGGCGACGGGTTCGGGTAAAAGCACGCTTATTCACCTGATTCCCCGCTTTTACGATGTGAGCCAAGGACAGGTTTTAGTCAACGGCCGGGACGTAAAAGAGTGGGACATGGGAAGTTTAAGAAAAACCGTGGCCTATGTAGCGCAAAAAGCCATTTTGTTTTCGGGGAGCGTGAAAGACAACCTCCTGCTTGGAAAATCTAACGCCGAGCGCACGGACGAGGAACTAAACTTTGCCCTTCGTATTGCCCGTGCCGACGAATTTGTGAGCCAGCTTGAAGGCGGCATCGACGGCCACATTACCGCCGGGGGCACTAACCTCTCGGGCGGGCAGAAGCAGCGGCTTTCCATCGCCAGGGGTATTGCCAGGGGTTCCGACATCCTCATTTTGGATGATAGCTTTTCCGCCTTGGACTACCGCACGGATCAAGCCGTCCGTTCCATGCTGCAAGAAGAGTGCGGCGACTTAACCCGCATCGTGGTCGCCCAGCGCATCGGCACCATCCGCCACGCGGATAAAATTTTGGTGCTGGAAGACGGCAGGATGGCCGGTCTTGGCACGCATGATGAGCTGATGGAAACAAGCGAAGTGTACCGCGCGATTGCCCAATCCCAGCTATCAGAGGAGGAGCTTCAAAGGTGAAACGCGATGAATATAAAGTAGGCGACATGAAGGGCCAAAACGCTCCCCGCGGCAGGGGTGTGCGAGGCCCCGCTGAAAAAAGCAAGGATTTTAAGGGCACTTGGAAGCGGCTGCTTCAATATTTAGGGTCTTATAAGTACCTGTTAATCGGTTCGTTTTTAGCAAGCGTTCTAGGCGTTGTTTTAAGCCTCGCTTCGCCCAAACTACTTAGCCAAATGGTCGATCATATTTCCCTTGGCATTGAAGGCAGCATGAACGTGGATGCCATCAAGCGGTTGGCGGGGATTTTATTGGGCCTGTATTTTGTTGTGTGGTTTTTTGGCCTTGTCGAAGGCTGGCTCATGACGGCCGTTTCCCAGTACATTATCCGCAAGATGCGCACCGAAATGAACGACAAGTTCAACCGCCTACCCATGCAGTTTTTCTATACTTCATCAACCGGCGACCTGTTAAGTAGGGTGGTTAACGACATTGACACCGTGGGCAGGTCTATTGACATGGGCGTAACGACCATCGGTTCGTCTGTCACCAGCCTTGTGGGTTCGTTTGTTTTAATGCTTATTACCAACATTCCCTTAACCATCGCGGCAGTAGGCTGCGGGGCGCTCGGCATCTTTGCCATGGGCCAAATTATGAAGCGTTCTCAAAAATATTTCAGGGACCAGCAAAGGGATTTGGGCCTCATCAACGGCCATATCGAGGAAATGTACGCCGGGCACACGGCTGTCAAAGCCAATGTGGCCGAGCAAGAAGCCACCGAAATTTTTGATAAGTACAACGCCGCCCTTGCCACATCCGCCTTCCGCGCCCAGAGCCTGTCGGGGCTGATGTTCCCCATCATGTTTTTTGTGGGCAACCTTGGCTTTGTGGCGGTATCGGTGCTAGGGAGCGTCATGGCGCTCAAAGGCTATATTACCTTTGGCGCGGTTATTGCCTTTACCATGTATGTGCGCAACTTTACCCGGCCTTTAAACGAAGCGTCCCAGGCCATGCAAAGCTTGCAGCAGGCGGCAGCGGCGGCGGAAAGAATCTTTGAAACCATGGACGAAACTGAAATGGAAGATGAAAGCCACCTTCAAAATCGCCTTGCCCACACGGCGGGTGAGGTGGAGTTTTCGGGCGTGAACTTTTCTTATCCCGATTCTGAGGAGCAGGTGATTAAAGACTTTTCTGCCACCGCCGAGGCCGGAAAGAAAACGGCCATCGTTGGCCCGACGGGCGCAGGAAAAACCACGCTCATTAGTCTGCTTGAGCGCTTTTACGATGCCGATTCGGGCCATATCACCATCGATGGGGTGGACATCCGCTCCGTTCCAAGGGAAGAAGTGCGCAAGGTCTTCTGTATGGTACTTCAGGACGCGTGGCTCTTTGAAGGCACGGTTCGGGAAAACCTTCTTTTTGCCCGCTCCGATGCCAGCGACGAAATCATGGAAAGTGCCTGCAAGGCCGTGGGGCTTGACCACTTTATCCGCACCCTGCCGCATGGCTACGATACCTACCTGAATGAACAGGTGAATCTAAGCCAAGGCCAGCGCCAGCAAATGACCATCGCCCGCGCCATGATCGCCGACCGTCCCATGCTGATTTTGGACGAAGCGACCAGCTCCGTGGATACCAGGACCGAGCTTGATATCCAGCGGGCCATGGACACCCTGATGCACGGGCGCACCAGCTTTGTTATCGCTCATCGCCTCAGCACCATTAAAAACGCCGACCGCATTTTGGTGCTGCGTGACGGCGGCGTCATTGAATCGGGTAACCATCAGGAATTGATGGAAAAAGACGGCTTCTATGCCCAGTTGTATAATAGCCAGTTTGAAGAGTAAGAAGATTAGATTTTTGACAGGGGTTGCTACGAGAGTGGCGCCC
>CAYFTJ010000062.1:0-5641 GCA_964346155.1 uncultured Oscillospiraceae bacterium | reverse complement strand
ACCACAAAAAAGATTTAGGCAAATAAAAAACAGAAACTTATCCTGTTCCTTCATAATAGTAAGAAACATATACTACTTCTACCGGCATACTACAGGAGAATATATCACATGACCCCTCAATACATGGGAATCGAAATTGGCGGTACCAAACAACAAATTTGTATCCTGAATGAAGACGGGCAAGAACTCAACTTCCTTAGCGAACGCGTAAAATTGCGAGAAGGGGCACCGGACATTCTTGCGTGGCTGAAGGTGAATGTCCAACGCTTATTGCACAAATATCCCGGCGTCCACTCCATCGGTGTAGGTTTCGGCGGCCCTTTAGAGACGAAAACCGGACGCGTTCTTACCTCCATTCAAGTTCCGGGATGGAAGGATTTTGAGCTGAAAACATGGTTTGAGCGGGAATTTAAAATCCCCACAGCCGTGGTGGTGGATACAGTTGCCGGCGGCTACGCAGAATTGATTTGCGGAAGCGGCCGAGGTTGCGAGAGCTTTTTTTATACCAATTTGGGCACCGGTATAGGCGGCAGTTGGTTTTACCGAGGAAAAGTTTTCGATGGCATTGGCTTTGGCGGCTCCTTTCTTGGCAACACATATACAGCGGACTGGACGGCAAAGGTTCCGGGCAGTGTGACGCGTGTTGAGGATTTGTGTTGCGGTATAGCCATTGAGCGAAGGTTGCGCTCGCCCGAATATGTAGCTGGAGACAGTCTGCTGATGACTCTGTGCGATGGAGATATTGAAAAACTTGACTGCAGGATGCTAGGCATCGCTGCCGCCAAGGAAGACAAATTCGCGCTTGAAGAGCTTGACCGGGTGGGACACACTTTCGGAATTGCGGTAGCCAACACCGTGAGCATGATGGCGCCCAGCATTGTCTCCATTGGCGGCGGACTTGCCAACATCGGTGAGCCTTTGTGCGCTCCCATCCGAAAATATGCAAACCAGTATGTTTTTATATCCGGTAAGGATCGGTTTGAAGTGATTATTTGTCAGCTGATGGATAGAAATGTCCCCATCGGAGCAGCCTTGTTTGCCAAAAATGGTTTTACCATGCTGTAATAAACACAATCATTAAGGAAAAGAGAGGATACTATTCCTAGTTGATTTTATACTTCATAATGTCCACCTCCGAAGATATTATGTCACTTGCAGGAGATGATGGCCACTCTAATTTGAGTATAGTATTAAAGTAAATTCGGGCGCTGTTCATACCCCAAAAACCGTCTTTAAAATAACGCCGGACACCTTGAATTCAGCGACTTTGCTTTTGTACGCCGTACCGAGGGCTTCCATTTTTCCCACTTCCTTGTCCCAAAACACGTCGATATTGTCGGATCGGGAGCTCATTCTTTGGTACTTTAGCAGTTTCTCCATGGAGATATCAAGGACTGGATAAGTTTTCTCCTCCGTTATTCACAGGTGTTGATTTTTGGGCCGTTTGGATCACCCATTCGATCAGTTCGTCAAATTCATGCTTAGGCAGTTCACAGTGTGCGCAATCCGGTACAATTTTGTAGATGACTTCGTGTCCAAGCTCTCGCATTTTTGGGACAAAAATGTCTGAATGATAGCGCACAGGAATTACATCATCCATCTCTGTATGAACAATATAATAGGGAATACGAGGCATATATTCTACTTGCTTAATGACGCTTAAAGCATCGAGTGCCTCGTTAAGCGTACCGGGATAATGCTGCACAGCGGATAAGATGGTACGGGTAAAGTTACAATGCGATTTGTAAAGCTGATGCATGTCACACCCCGGTCCATTTGCCGCACAGGCCGCAACCGGATGCTTGCCATATCTGGTGTATAATAGCGCTCCGCAGCCTCCCATGCTGCCGCCAGTAGCAATGAGAGGCACATCCTTTGATAAATGATACCTTTCCCAAATAGCACTGACAACGGCATCTGTCGTTTGTACAGCTAGATCATTCATCCAGCTCCAGGGGTTGGTAAAAACATAGGCGCGCAGAATGTTTTCGTGCGCGCAGCGCAACCCGTAAGGGGCGGTATATTCGCCCACTTCATTGACCCCACCCATACATGACCCTCCTCCAAGTCCGGGGAACTCGAGTACAACGGCACGGATTTTTCCCGTCAACATTTTTTCGTTTGTGCGGGTAAAGTAATTTAAGGTGTTTTGATTAATTGCTTCTTGAAGAATCATGGTAGTTGCTCTACCTTTTCAAGCAGCAGAAATTCACTAAAGTAATCCCCTTCACGCCAATTTGGGCGCCAGCCGATGTTTTTCCAGTCTCTTCCCATCATTTCAAGTCCTGAAGCAATATCCCGATAGCGAGCGGTATCTTCTAATCCATTTAAACCTATGTGCCAATATGCGCTTTCCGCTTCGCAATAGGGGCGGAAGTATCCGGCGACTGCCCTATTGCCTTTAACGCACATCCAACCAAACTCTTTTTCCGGCATTACATCACGAGTTAGCCGAAAGAAGTTTCCGCCCTGCACTGTGGTACGAAGTTCTTTCATTCTGCCGCAGATTTTAGAAACCTCGTCCAATTCTTCTTTCGACATTTTTGTAAGGTCCAGCTCATAGCCGCTGTTAAAGAGCGTACACACATCTGCCCGAAATGAAAGAGGTGTAACCCGACCAATTTGATGGTTAGGGCAAGCAGCAACATGGCTTGTAATGATTTCCGGCGGATAGAATACAGAAGCAGCGTTTTGCATTTTCAACCGGCATACACCGTCTGTGTTATCGCTTAGCCAACCTTGTTGAAAGTAATGGAACATTCCGTAATCATAGCGGCCACCGCCTGATGCGCAATTCTCCATGAGCAGATAGGGATAGGTTTGGACTAAATGTTCTAAAATTCTATAAAGCCCAAGAATGTAGCGGTGACGCGTTTCACCTTGGCGTTCAGCAGGTAGGCTCTGTGACCAAACTTCGGTAAGACGGCGATTCATGTCCCATTTTACAAAACTTATTTTCCCGTCCTGAAATATCCTGTCGAGGGATTGAATGATATAATCCACAACCTCAGGCCTGCTTAGGTCAAGCACCAACTGATTTCGCCATTCTGTTCTAACCCTTCCAGGCACATGCAAACACCAATCAGGATGCGCGCGATATAGATCGCTGTTTGGTGAAACCATTTCCGGCTCAACCCAGATACCCATACGTATTCCTTTTTCTTTCAAAGCATCAGCTGTCTGGGCAAGACCTCCCGGGAACTTTTCTTTATTTACTATCCAGTCGCCAAGGGATGAGCTGGCGCTGTCTCGTTTACCAAACCATCCATCATCTAAAACAAGCAACTCAATTCCGGTTTCCCTGCAAGCATCGCCCAATTCCATTAAGCGTTCGTGGTTTACATCAAAATAACAGCCTTCCCACGTATTGAGCAGTAGCGGGCGTTCTTTGTTTGCATAGTCACCGCGTACTACATGACGGCGAAGCGCTGAATGTTGACACTGGCTGAGTCCGTTAAGTCCTTGGGATGAATAGGAAAGGAACAATTGCGGAGTATCAAATGATTCCCCTTCTTGTAGTAGCCATGAAAAATCAAGAGGATGAATTCCCCCTTGGACGCGGCAAGAACCATAACAATCTTTTTCAAAGCGAAGCACAAAATTCCCTGAATGAAGAGATAGTCCGTAACATTCACCTTGAAATGTGTCTGTCCCCTGGCGTAAAAGAACGGCGTTTGGACTATGCTGATGAGAAGATGAACCCCGCGTGGAACCAAGCAGAGTTACCCCTGGGTGAAAAGCGCGAATGTCCGGCGTGAACTCCCTTAATGTTGTTCCGTTGAGTGTATATAAAGAGAAGTTACCGTCTTCAAAATCAATGGTTGCGCTCATTACTTCATTTAAGATAAAGCCCTCTAACCCATCGTTTTTAACGGTCATGTATCGCGCAATGCAGTCAATTTCCGGCGATAAAATATAATGCAAGGTTACAGAAAGCGATAACAAGGTATCTTTTAGATAAACATCCAGCTGTTGTGTCCGTTCACAGGCCATCATGCCCGGCATGCCTTTTGGTTGCGTTATTTTGTCAGTAATGTTGTATCCCGCATAGCGCAAGTCAAAAACAGATGCTCCGTTTTTTTCATTTCGTCCGTGTAAAGCTGGCAGTCGAAAATCACTAGTGCCGTAAATTGGGCATTCATAGTGTGAAAATTCGCGAGTGCATTCAACTGAGTCAGGGTTTCGGCCTTCTATACGTTTTTGCCGGCGATAAGGTGCCCTGTCATATAACACAGTTGGAATTTGATCGAGCTGGTTGCCCCAATAAACATGATGGAGCATCTCATCCGATCCTATCTCCATTACGTAGCTCATTTTTTTGCCTTGCAAATGAAAATACTTACCGATTTTTGTAATCGACACTTTTTACCTCGAAAATGTACATTCATTTAAGATAGTCAGTATTTATAATTTATCCTTTCACGCTGCCCATGACAATGCCTTTGACAAAATATTTTTGAAGGAAAGGATAAATCAATAGAATAGGAATAAGGGCCAAGAAAATCTTTGCACCGTTGGTTGCATCGGTAGTTGTGTTTTTGATTAACATGTAAATGTCGCTCTCAAAAGTGACGGAGGGATCGGAAATAATAATTGTACGTAAGTATGTCTGCAACGGTTTTAGTGATTCTTTACGGATGTAGATCAATCCGTCAAACCATGCATTCCAGTGCGAGAGCACGATAAACAGCGAAACTGTAGCTAGGGAGGATTTACACAGCGGTAGAGTAATGCGCGTAAGAATGTCAAAATGTGACGCGCCGTCAATCATTGCGGATTCGGAAATTTCTTCCGGTAAACCTCTCATAAAATTCATCATGAGGATGATATTGTATGTACTGACAGCTCCCGGCAAGACAAGCGCCCAAATTTTATCAATGAGTTTAAGATTGTGAACAACCAAGTAAGTTGGAATCATGCCGCCGGAAAAAAGCATGGTGCCCATGAAAAACCATACGAAAAATCTACGTGCCGGAAAGTTTTGCTGCGACTGGCTCATGGGATAGGCTGCAAGAATGGTCAGTGTGATGGAAATCATCCATCCAAGAACCGCTCGGGTAATGGATACCATATACGAGTTAAAGAACTGAGCATCGCGGGTAACAACTGCGTAGTTATCAGTTGAAAATTGTACGGGCCAGAAAGATACTTTACCTGTAACTACGGGGCCGTAGCTTGATAGGGACACTGCAAGAATGTGAATCATTGGCAGCACGCATACAAGGCCAATAAGGCAACAAAAAATATAGTTAAAAATAACGAAAACCCTGCGGGAAGGTGACATTTTCCTCATAGCAATACCTCTTTCTTACAGCACACGGTAGCCGGTAGTCTTATATGCGATACGATAGGAAGCAACAACCAAGACACAAGAAACAGCCGATTTAAACAAACTTGCGGCCGTTGATATGCCGAACGAACCGGTTCCAAAACCAATTCGATATACTAACGTATGCAACGAAACTACATCCATCCGGATACACAGGCTGCTTTAGACGCTGTAAATCGCATCCCCACTTAATTGTTATTAGTATGTTATTAGTAGTGTTATTAACGATGTTATTAGTAAACTTGTATTTATCGTAATTTATCAGTACTTTTCAAAAAGAGCGTCTTTAAAAATAAGTATAAGAAAAACCCA
>CAYFTJ010000061.1:0-5808 GCA_964346155.1 uncultured Oscillospiraceae bacterium | reverse complement strand
TGCAAGAACTTAGGCTCATTAGAGTTTTTAACGAAAAAAAACAGAGATCCGGTTACTGCCGTTGAAAAGGGAAAAGCATTTGAAATGATGCTTGCAGGGAAACCGGCAAAAATTGAATATACCGACTTTTTGGATTGTGTGCCGATTCTCGCAAATATTGGTAATTTTGCTTTTTTCGGATGCCTGTCGCTTGATGTTTCATCATTTAAGGATAGCGCAGAACGAATCGGAATAAGTGCGTTTGACAACTGCTTTTCTGAGATTCATAGCAATAGTGAGCCCGATATAGAGGCAGAATCGGAAAATGGTATGTATAGTCCGGAAGACGATACATATATCGAGAATAATGATGATATAGAAATTACACCTTCGGATATTGAAAGTGAAGAAGATTATTCGGTGGATGAAATAGACGAAAAGGAAGAAAGCGGTTATGAACCGCAAACTGATGAAGTATCTACTGATGACCAAAATATTACTGAACCAGTAGAGGAAAACGAAGAAATCCGCGAAGAATTCCTTGTTAGCGGCTTCATTGTCGTAAATAACGAGATTCAGAACGAAGTATCTCAAAGGACAATTCCAGATGCTCCAATAGAGAGCCTTTCGCTGAGCACTCGTTCCTATAATGCATTGTATCGGATAAAAGAAAGAATCACGGAAGCTCCTCATGAAAGAGTTATGGTTTCCGATTTGTTGAAATTGTCTCCAGAGCAACTCCTTCAGGTTCGCAATATGGGGGCAAAATCAGCAGAAAAAATTATCGAACGAGTCTCCACATATTTATGCTCGGATATGTCTGATGAGGAAAAAACTGGCACAAATAAACAATATACAATCGCACCGGACTATGAAGTTATAGACGGAGTTATTACGCATATTGACAGTGGTCATATTGTAGAAGATGTTTTTATAGATTATATCGGTCTGGGAGTTAGAGCAACAAACAGCTTGCACAGAGGACAGATTTTGAAACTGTCTGAATTGATTTGTTTGTCCGCCCAACAGTTAAAATGTTTTCCCAATATGGGAGCTAAATCGGTTTCTGAAATACTGGAAACAATACCAAGATACTTGAAGGCAAATCGGACCGAAGAATTCCTTGTTAGCGGCTTCATTGTCGTAAATAACGAGATTCAGAACGAAGTATCTCAAAGGACAATTCCAGATGCTCCAATAGAGAGCCTTTCGCTGAGCACTCGTTCCTATAATGCATTGTATCGGATAAAAGAAAGAATCACGGAAGCTCCTCATGAAAGAGTTATGGTTTCCGATTTGTTGAAATTGTCTCCAGAGCAACTCCTTCAGGTTCGCAATATGGGGGCAAAATCAGCAGAAAAAATTATCGAACGAGTCTCCACATATTTATGCTCGGATATGTCTGATGAGGAAAAAACTGGCACAAATAAACAATATACAATCGCACCGGACTATGAAGTTATAGACGGAGTTATTACGCATATTGACAGTGGTCATATTGTAGAAGATGTTTTTATAGATTATATCGGTCTGGGAGTTAGAGCAACAAACAGCTTGCACAGAGGACAGATTTTGAAACTGTCTGAATTGATTTGTTTGTCCGCCCAACAGTTAAAATGTTTTCCCAATATGGGAGCTAAATCGGTTTCTGAAATACTGGAAACAATACCAAGATACTTGAAGGCAAATCGGACCGAAGAATTACAGCTGGTAGCTTCAGAAGAAGAACAGAATGTTCCTATCAAGGTAAGTATTCCTCCTTTGAGTATGGAATATGCTGTTTTGGCATCTGATTACACAGTCGTTGACGGGGTTATATATCACAGGAAAACTTTGAAAGTGATACCTGATCTGTCAATCGAAAGATTGAACTTAAGTGTGCGTTCTCTAAATTGCTTGATGCGCAATGGTAATACCCGTGTCTCTACGCTGATAGGAATGCCGTTTGGTGATTTTAGAAGCATTCGTAATCTGGGACAGCTTTCTGCAAATGAAATACAAGAGAAACTTGAACAGTATTTGGATGCAGCCCACGAAAACGCAGAAAAACAGGCATTGCCGGCAAGTACAGTATCGGCTGAACAGGTTCTTGCTGTTATGCATAAACATGAGTTTGAATTTGTCGGCTTGGATACAATCCTTCAAGAATTACCTGACGCAACCGAAGAGGATGTTAGAGAAGTTCTGACAAGATTAGCAAAATCAAAGAAGATCGTTCGGAATGAAGATGAATTTGCAATACATTATCCCTCATTCTTTGAGACGGTTAATAATAATTCATCGCAACTTGATGAACGCGCTATTCGCATATTACAGCAAAGAGCTTCCGGTAAGACTCTCGAAGAAGTTGGCCAGCAAGAAGGTGTTACACGAGAAAGAATCCGCCAGATTGAGAAAAAGGCTTTGGATAAATTTACGCGACGTGGGCATATCATATACGAAGAAGATCAGTATGCGTATCTTTTTTCAACTTATGCTTTTGAGAGGGAATTTTATTTTGACTATTTGGATGAGTCAAAGAACATCTGGTACTACCTCAATTTTAGATATACAAGAGGTAAAACTGATGCCTCAGAGGCGCTGGATGACGAGAAATTGTCAATAGCAACACGTCGCGCAATAGATAAGTATATCCATCGTGGATATATCCAAATTGATGGCAGCTATATTCCTATGCAACGTAGAGATTTTGAAGATATAGTCGCCGAAAAGTATTGCAAAGACGAGGTGACATTAGAGAAGTTTTTCGAGTATTATGAGCAATTCCTCGCGGAAAATGAAATCACAGATGATCGTCTGCAGTTATCAGAAAGTGCAAAAACAAGTCGCAGCAATCGTTTGGCCGAATCAAATAAAATACTTTGGAAGCAGAATAGATGTCTTCGCTACTATGACATCGACGGAAGCGACTTTACTGAATTGCTCGAAACGCTCAATCTCGGACAGTATGAAAATATTGAATTGTCCACAAGAAAATTCTTGATTGACTATCCGGATCTGATGAAGCGTTACGATCTGCGTGATGAGTATGAAATCCACAATCTACTTAAAAAGATTCATGCAGAAAAGGAAAATCCGCAGATGGTTTTCGGGCGGATGCCCAGCCTCCAGTTTGGCGTGTTTGATAAAGATAGTGCCGTAAAAGAAATTTTGTTTGCTATGGCTCCTGTTAGTCTGGATGATCTTGCCGAAATGATTTCTCTCGAATACGGTACACGAGAAGACACGATTAAAGCAAATTGGCTGAATTGTATTTCTGAATACTATCACCATGGTATGTACTCCGTCGAATACGAAGATATGCCGGAAGAACATGTGCAAAAGCTCAAAGAAGTATTGGTCAATGACTTTTACTTCATGACAGAACTGCGAAGGATATACAAAAACCTCGTTGATGATGCTGATCTGTCTTTGCTTTCGACTTATAACCTAAAGAAAATGGGCTTCCTGGTTGGTTCCACGTATGTGATACAGAATTACTCCACGGCTGAAGCATATTTTGACCAACTGCTGACCACAGACGATGTGGTTGATGTTGCGCCAATCAGTAGACGTTATACTGGATTGACCACATACTCTGCGTACTTGGCAGGAGTCAAACATGATATGCGTATCATTGAATTTGAACCGTACCAGTATATCAACATCAGACGCCTTGAAAAGCTTGGCTTTACAAAGGAAAAACTCCGAGAGTATGGAAGTCAGGTATGGAGTTATCTTGTTGATGATAGATATTTTACGATTCAATCTATTAGAAATGACGGCTTTGAATCGGATCTGGATGTCTTGGGATTTGGAGATCTCTTTTATGCTTCTATTTTGAAAGAGGATGGAAGGTTCTCGTGGCAGCGAGTTGGGAATGCGGTTGTACTCAATCCCAAAGGAATTTCGTTTACTGTTCATGATTTCTTGGTGGATTATATCACCAATGCCGGTTCAGTTAATGTTGATGATTTTTCCCTTGAATTAAGGGAAAGGTTTGGCATAGAACTTGATCGTTCTTCTATTATCGAAAAAGTAAAAGGCAGCGATGTTTATTATGATTCAATAATGGAGAAGCTCTACGCCGATTATTCATTGTATTTTGAGGAGATATAAAAATGCAAAATTTACTAAAGGAAGGTTTAGGTACTGTTGTCGAGAAAACAAGTCTGACACGCAAGCTTACTATTGATGGCGTGACAAAGGCTTACCCTGTTTATAGAGTCAGACTCGATCAGCTTTTTTATAACGATCAGAATGATCGTATTGCAACATGGATCAGCCAATACAAAAGCGAAAATGGTGCCGACTCTTTTAGCGAACTGGACAGAGCGTCATACAATGCAATTATCGAACAGTTTATTATTCAGAGCAATGAAGCTGCAATCGAAAAAACTCAGATGAACATTCACCTGGTCCATCAAAGAGAGCCGGGAGTTATTCTTGCGGATGGTCGTGTTATTGATGGCAACAGACGTTTTACATGCTTGAGAAGACTTGCTATGAATGGCGAAGAATTCAACTGGTTTGAAACGGTTATTCTTGATACCGATATTGAAAACGGCAAAAAGCAGATCAAGATGCTTGAACTTGCTATTCAGCATGGTGAAGAAAAGAAAGTAGACTACAACCCGATTGATCGCTTGGTTGGTGTATATCAGGATATCGTTGAAACGGAACTACTTACAGTTGAAGAATATGCTTACAGCACGAATGAAACCGTCTTTGAAGTAAAAAAGCGCATTGAATCAGCAATGCTGTTGGTTGAGTTTCTGGAATATATCCACATGCCAAAGCAGTACCATATTGCACGTGATTATCAGGTAGTGTCCGTTATTGCTGATTTACAGCCGCTTCTTAGAAAATGCTCCACCCCGGAAATGCAGGAAAAAGTTAAAAATGCGGTGTTCGCAAATATTATGATGCGAACTATTGGTGATAGCCGAAAGTATATCCGGAATCTGAGTCAAATGATGGATACAGGATTCTTTACCGCCTACATAAAAGATCAGGAGAGAATCGGAGAGGTTCTTAGAGAAGATCTGAACGAGGCAGCTCCGGAAGGCAAACGAGACCTTGACTTCTTCGTTTCAACGCATGAAGAGGCGGCAGAGAACCTTCAGATGTCGCTTGACAGATCGCTTTTGAAAGCAAAAAAGCACGAAACACGGAACAAGCCATCTCAGATAGTGTCAAAGAGTATCACGCTGCTTAAAGACGTTGATACCAACATTTTTGAGAAGCTTACAGATTCGGAAAAAGATAATCTACGAGGTCAGCTTGATAGGCTTTCATCTGTAGTTGAGCGTTTCGACACGATGATAGACACGGATACTCCCAAGCCCGATGAACCTGTTAAAGAGGAGCCCGTTATTTCAGTTGTAAAAAAGGTCGTTTCCAATGTTCAAAGTAAGCCGAGGTTTTATATTGCCAAAAGGCACTTTGACGAACCTTTTGTAAACTGCCTAACGGTTGGAAAAACTATTTCCAATTTAGGGTTTACAGTGGAGTTCCAGCCAACGCAGATTATAAATGGCCAGAAAGAGAACTTTTTGTATAGAGCGTTCTTCATCGATGAATCTAATGAGATTATCAGCGATATTAAGGAAATTGCTCTAAACGCAGATGAAGTCAGCAAAGCAACTTTTACTTTGTCCCCAAAAGCGTCGTCAGCAACAAGTTGTATGCTTGCTTTGCAGTCAACCAATGATGGCGCGGATGAATTGCAGCAGTTAATTCCTTTTGAAGTGAATATATCATTTACATCAGAATTTGATTTCTAATATACCAGCAGAGAGGTGAATGTCATGGGATTGTTCGACAATATAAAAAAGAAAAACGAGGCTA
>CAYFTJ010000060.1:0-6105 GCA_964346155.1 uncultured Oscillospiraceae bacterium | reverse complement strand
GATCTTCATTTTTTTGCAGTTGATATAAAAACAGGGTAAGGGCCAAAAGATCGGCACAGCCGCCGGGGCTTACATTTTTTTCAAGGCAGTAGGCATCCAATTCAAAGGCGGCCTGTTTAGGATTGCCCGTTTGTCGCCTTTTCCCTGCCATTTGCTTTAATTCATGCATTGCTTCCTCGCCCCCGCGCCTGAGCACATTGGTATCATCCACCTCCGAGATACAGGCTATCAAAGCTTCAATGGCCGCATCGTTGGCAGACAGCCCTGCCTCTATTCCCTGCTGGTAGGCCGGGAGGGCATGGTTCCTAACAGTTGGATAGCCAAGGGCAGCCTGCGTTCTTGCATCAAGTAGATTTCGATGAGACTTTTCATATTTCGCGATTTTTCCGGCAGTTTGTAAAATCTTTTCCGGTTGAGGCGCGATTGTGTCTTGAAGCTCCAATCCCGCCGCTCCGCAGGCAATGCCAAGGGCGTAAATAGCGCCCTGATGCGTATTAACGCCGTCCGTTGCTTTGAGCATATACCTTTCAGCTTGCAGACCCAGGGCACGAAGCCTTGGCATAAGGGCAGAAACATCTTCCCCGGTAAAGCCAAAGCCTTCCTTGGCGCAGCTTTCAAAGTAAGGGCACAAGGCGTCGGCGCTCTTATAAAACAGCGGCACATCCATATCTTTGTGAATGCCGGTATGCTCTTTGTCCACCAGACCGGGTTTGGGGGTTACATCCACTTCCTGTTTCAGGGCAGAAACCGCGCAATGGGCTATAAAAGGGGCGATTTCATCGCACAGGGCTTTTATAATGGTATCTTCTGCCGCCTGAAACAGTTGTTGATAGCTGTGCGCCCTTGACCGGGCGCAGGCAGCCGCCAAATTGTCGCAGACAAGACAAGTGCGCATGGGCTGGCCGATGGCGCTCCTTGCTACCTTTTGCCCCTGCACATCAATCACATCAAGGTCCATTAAACGTCCCAGGCTGTCCCTATCTTCAAGGCCGGTACAAAGCCGCTTTAGTAAAAGGGTATTACACCTGACGGCTGCCAGCCAAGAACAGCCAGTAAAGTGCCGGGTTTCTTTTTCTTCGAGGATAGTGATGCCTTCTTGCTCCAAACTTTGCTTGATGTTTTTTAGCATCAGGTCAAATCCCCGCTCAAGCAGCGGGGTGGTTTTCACAGGACCCGCGATATTCATGGATAGCGAAAGAACGGGCGTTTGCCACTTGGAAAGCAAAGCCCTTTGCCAAAGAACCCTATCTTCTCTGGCCTTGGCCATATCCGCAACCGTTACCATCTTCATAGGGGTATGCTACCAAATTTCCTCTTTACAAGCAAGAAGCTCTTTGATAATGTACAGAGGGAGGGATTTTTATGACCTATGATATGAGACCAATCCGCAAAAGCATACCTCTGCGCTACAAGCAGTGGGAGAACTTGCTTAAAGCTGCAGGCATTGATAAAGACGAGCACCTGGATGAAACCATCGGACTGTTTGATTCGCAGGGCAATTTAAGCGCTTGCGGCAGCTACTACAGCAATACCTTGCGTTGCCTGGCTGTAGACCCAAACAAACGGGGTGAGGGGCTGCTTGAAAAGGTTGTGCTGGAACTAAAACGGCGCCGGTATTTGGATGGGGTCAGCAAGTTGTTTGTCTACACCAAGCCCGATGTTGCCTTGCAGCTTGAGCCGCTGGGCTTTTATGAAGTGGCCATCGCCTACCCCGATGTGGTGTTCATGGAAAGCGAACAAGGGGGCTTTGACCGGTACCTGGAAAGCCTAACCCCTATTGATGGCAATAAAATCGGCGCCATCATCATGAACGCCAACCCCTTTACCAAGGGGCACCTGTACTTGGTGGAAACGGCCCTGGCTGCTGTTGATGTGTTGCACCTGTTTGTGGTATCCGAAGACCGCTCCTTTTTTCCGTATCAAACAAGAAAAATGCTGGTGCAGCAAGGAACACAGCACTTAAAAAACGTATACATCCATGATACCGACGACTATATGATTTCATCGGCTGTTTTTCCGGCCTATTTCCTGCACACCGTCGATCAGATGGCAAGCGCGGAAGCAAAGCTGGATGCCGCCATCTTTTCTAAAGTGGCAAAGCGCCTTTCCATCACCCGCCGTTTTGTGGGCGATGAGCCGCTTTCCCCCACCACCAATCTTTACAATCAGGCTTTGCTTGCTTCGCTCCCCAGGGAGGGTATCGAAGTGACGGTTATTCCCCGCCTTGAAGCGGGTGACGCGCCCATCAGCGCAAGCAGGGTGCGTAAAGCCATTATGGACGGAGAAATAGAATCCCTATCCGGTTTGCTGCCAGAAACAACCTATCAGTACCTCCTATCACCAGAGGGACAGGCACTCATAGCGCAAAAACAATAAGTTTTTTATTCTTCTAAAAAGGCAAGAAAATTTTTAGCCTTTTCTTTGTTTTTTCTTTTTTTATGGTCTAAATACCACAATCTGTGGTATACTTTGACGTCCTTAGTATCAATATCTTGTAAGGAGGAATGATATTTGCAAATTTTAAAACGCAGCGGCGAGATGGTGCCATACGATCAAACGAAAATTATCGTCGCGATGGAAAAGTCCTTCCAAAGCGTTGGCCAAAGCTACACCGCCCGGCAGCTCAAAGACCTTGCAATTACGATTGAGCAAAACATTTTTGCCGATCCGGCATCCACCCCTGTCCCCTCGGTTGAGTTTATTCAAGACCAGGTGGAAAAGGCGCTGATGAAAGCAGGGCATTTTGAAGCCGCCAAAAGCTATATTCTTTATCGACAGGAGCGTACCCGCAAACGCCAAGAAACAGACAAGCTCATCTCCCTGTTTCCCCAACATCCTGAAGTGGTCAAGGCCATTCACCGCATTCGCAAGTCGCCCGGTGAAGAGCATTGCCCACTGGACAGGCTGCACACAAAGCTCCTTTCCTTTAAAAAGGAAGACATGCCTGAAAGGGAGCTGGTCGATAACCTCATCCGAGCGGCGGCAGAGCTCACCACGCCCGAAAACCCCAAGTGGGAATTTGCCGCGGCCCAGCTTTTGCTTGCCCGCTTCAATCATCGGCTCAAAAAGCATTTAAGAGGGCTTGGTATTACCGGCTTTTACAATAAGCTTCGCTACCTCACCCAGGAAGGGCTGTACGGCGCCTATATTTTAGAAAGCTATTCCAGGGATGAAATTGAACAGGCCTATTCCTTTATCGTCCCCGAGCGCAACGAGCTGTTTACCTATTCGGGCCTTGACCTGATGCTCAGCCGCTATGTTATTCGCAGCCGCCGGGGAGAGGCCCTGGAAACCCCGCAGGAAATGTTTTTAGGTGTTGCCCTGCACCTTGCCATGCCTGAAAAAACGGGCCGCATGCAGCATGTCAAGGACTTTTATGACATGCTCTCTACCCTCAAAGTGACCATGGCAACGCCTACCCTTTCAAACGCCAGAAAGCCTTACCACCAGCTATCCAGCTGCTTTATCGACACGGTACCCGATAGCTTAAACGGCATCTATCGTTCCATCGACAACTTTGCCAAGGTCTCAAAGCTCGGCGGCGGCATGGGGCTTTACTTTGGCAAGGTGCGGGCGACAGGCTCCAACATCCGCGGCTTTGAGGGCGCGGCAGGCGGCGTGATTAGGTGGATTCGCCTTGTCAACGACACTGCTGTGGCTGTTGACCAGCTGGGCATGCGCCAAGGCGCCGTTGCCGTGTACCTTGATGTCTGGCACCGTGACCTTCCAGAGTTTTTGCAAATTCGCACCAACAACGGCGACGATCGCATGAAAGCCCACGATGTGTTCCCCGCTGTCTGTTACCCTGACTACTTCTGGCAGCAGGTGCAGGACAACATCAACGGCGACTGGTACCTCATGTGCCCCCACGAAATCAAGCAAGCCAAGGGCTATAATCTGGAAGATTGCTGGGGCGAAGAGTGGACCCGCCGCTACCTTTCTTGTGTGGAAGACGCGCGCATTCACAAGCGGGTCATTCCCATCAAAGAAGTGGTCCGTTTGGTAATTAAGTCGCTGGTTGAAACGGGCACGCCCTTTGTATTTAACCGGGACACCGTTAACCGCATGAACCCCAACGGCGACAAGGGCATGATTTACTGCTCCAACCTGTGCACCGAGATTGCCCAGAACATGAGCGCCATTCAAACGGGCGAGCAAACTGTAGAGCAAATAAACGGTCAGGACGTGGTTGTTTCCCGCACAATCGCCGGTGACTTTGTCGTCTGCAACCTTGCTAGCCTGACCCTTGGCCATATCGATGTGGAAAACGAAGAGGAAGTTGAAAAGATTGTCAGCTCTGTTGTGCGCGCGCTTGATAACGTAATTGACCTAAACTACTATCCCCTGCCCTATGCCAAAATTACCAGCGAAAAGTACCGGGCCTTGGGCTTGGGCGTAAGCGGCTATCACCACATGCTCGCTAAACGCGGCATCCGCTGGGAAAGTCAGGAACACCTGGATTTTATCGGCCCCGTGTTTGAGCGCATCAACTACTACGCCATCAAGGCAAGCAACGCCCTGGCCAAAGAAAAAGGGCGCTACCAGCTATTTCCCGGCAGCGACTGGCACACCGGCACCTACTTTGATAAGCGCGACTATACCAGCCAAAAATGGCAGGATTTGCGCAAAGAAGTGGCTGAATACGGCATGAGAAACGCTTATCTCATGGCCGTCGCGCCCACCAGCTCCACCAGCATCATTTCCGGCACATCGCCCGGCGTTGACCCCATCATGAACCGCTTTTTCTACGAAGAAAAAAAGCAGGGTCTCATGCCCCGCGTTGCGCCCGAGCTTGGTCCAGATACTTTCTGGCTGTATAAGAGCGCCCACACCATCGACCAGAACTATTCCATCAAGTCCTGCGGCATCAGGCAGCGGCACATTGACCAGGCGCTCAGCATGAACCTGTACATCACCAACGACTATACCTTCAGGCAACTGCTTAATCTATACCTGCTTGCCTGGAAGGAAGGCGTAAAGACCATCTACTACGTGCGCTCCAAGAGCCTGGAAGTGGAAGAATGCACATCCTGTTCATCATAATATAGAGAGGAAACAATCATGGCTACATTAGTAAAGAAACCCCTTTTTAACCCCGACGGAGACATTGAGGTACGCACCAGACGGATGATTGGCGGCGATACCACCAACCTGAACGACTTTAACAACCTGCGCTACCAGTGGACAAGTGATTGGTACAGGCAGGCCATGAATAACTTCTGGGTGCCCGAAGAAATCAGCCTGGGCCAGGACATCAAGGACTACCCTAATTTGCCTGCCCCCGAGCGCCGCGCTTATGATAAGATCCTCTCTTTCCTGGTGTTTCTGGACTCCATTCAAACGGCCAACCTACCCAATATTTCCGCCTACATTACGGCAAACGAAGTAAACCTGTGCCTTTCTATTCAGATTTTCCACGAGGCCCTGCACTCACAAAGCTATTCCTACATGCTGGATACCATTTGCCAGCCGCATGAGCGCAACTCCATCCTCTACCAGTGGAAGGATGACGAGCATCTCCTGCGCCGCAACACCTTCATTGGCGATCAGTACAACGCTTTTCAGCAAGAGCAAACAGTGGAAAACTTCATGCGGGTGATTGTCGCCAACTACATCTTGGAAGGCATTTACTTCTATTCGGGTTTCATGTTCTTTTACAACCTTGGAAGAAACAACCTGATGCCCGGTTCAGCGCAGGAAATCCGCTACATCAACCGGGACGAAAATACACACCTGTGGCTGTTCCGCAACATCTTAAACGAGCTGCGCCAGGAAAATCCCGAACTTTTCACCCCCGAAAAAGAAGCCCTTTACTCTGAAATGATTAAAACAGGCTGCGAACAGGAAATTGCCTGGGGCCACTATGTAATCGGCAACGATGTCCAGGGACTGAACAAGTCCATGATTACCGACTATATCAAGTACCTTGGCAACCTGCGCGCCACCGCCATCGGCCTTGAACCCATATATGAAGGCCACATGGAAGAGCCTGAAAGCATGCGCTGGGTGAGCCAGTATTCCAACGCCAACATGATTAAGACCGACTTCTTTGAAGCCCGCTCCACGGCCTACGCCAAAGCCGGCGCGCTGGTGGATGATTTGTAA
>CAYFTJ010000059.1:0-6227 GCA_964346155.1 uncultured Oscillospiraceae bacterium | reverse complement strand
TGCTTTAGTATCTCCTCAATGGCCGTTTTGATTTCCGGCACTTCCGTATTAAGCCAGTCTTGCCTGAGATGAATACGAGGTTACGCATAAGGTTGTAGGCTATGTGCTATGACCGATAAAAAGGCTTGAGATTCATAGCTTTTCACACAAAAACTTTGACTTTAGGAATTCTTTCTTCAACGGGCACTTGTTCATTTAATATCTTAAGCTTTGAGAGATTTATAAAACGTTGCCCATTTTCCCGCATTTTTCCGGCTTGTTCCCACGGCGATAGCCCTGGACCATTATAAATCTCTTCAGTTGATCCATCTTTATGCAATTTCATTACAATCAGATAATCTGGATAACTCCTTATGCCTACTTTATCTTTCTGAGTTGTCTTAATCTGGACTAATCGATTGTCTTGGGTTTTGGCATCATGTCGCTTATGCGAGTTGTCAAGCAACTCCAGCCCATAATCATGTGCAGCTAATACTTCACCAATGCTTCCAACTAAGTGCCCGTCAGGAGTAAATTTCCGTCCCGGAAATCTTTCTTCTAGTTCATCGACAATTTCATATAACTTTTTTACCAGGGTAGGAATAATATCTACCGCCACTTTTTGCCTCCTTGACTTAGTATGTTAGTCTAAAATAAATGATGGGAACCACTAAAACGATCTCCCTTGCTTCCTTCCTGAATTTACGGTTATTACTTGGGATTTCCCTTAAAATCCACGGTTTTCCCGGAGTCGATCCGGTATTCTGCATATAAGCATATCATTCCCGATATCATTTTTCCACTTGCGCCACGAGGGTCAATAGAGGCTCAACACTCTATCTTCAAATCCCCATCCTGAATCAAGCCCTTTTTGCGCATCACATAGGCAGCGGCGTAGCCCACAACGGCGGGGATGAGGAAGCTGACGCTGATTAAAGCGATATACTCCATCGCCCCGGGATGGATGGCGGTTTCGCCAAGGGCCAAGGCTTGGGCGGAGGGGCTGAACCAGCCGGTTAAGACCCCCACTTGGCCGACAAGGCCTGATGTACCCATGCCGGCGGCGATGGGCGGGCCGTTCATCTTTAACTTAAGCACCACCGCCGCGAAAAAACCGTTGACGATGGAGGACACCACAGCGGGCAGCCATAGGACGGGCTTTTTAAGTAGGTTTGGCATTTGCAGCATGGAGGTGCCGATGCCTTGGGCAAGAAGGCCGCCCCATTTGTTATCCCGAAAAGAGATAACGGCAAAGGTAATCATATGGGCGCAGCAGCCGGCAAAGGCCGCACCGCCGGCAAGCCCCACAAGGCCAAGGGCGGCGCAGATGGCGGCGGAGCTGATAGGCAAGGTAAGCACGATGCCCACAATGGCCGATACAAGAACGCCCATGACCAAAGGTTGCTGGTTGGTGGCCCAGTTGATGCTGTAGCCGATGGAGGAAGCAAGACCGCCTATAAACGGCGCGATGAGCGAACTTACAAACACGCCGCAGCATATGGTAACAAAAGGGGTTACGATTAAATCAATGGGCGTGGTTTTGGATACCAGCTTGCCAAAAAATACCGCCACAACAGCCACCGCGTACACGGCCAGCGGCCCACCCGCCCCGCCCATGGTGTTGGCGGCGGCGCCCACAGCCAATAAAGAATACAGCACAAAGGGGGGCGCTTTCATGGAAAAGCCAATGGCCACCGCCATCGCCGCCCCCGTGACAGAGGAGGCGTACTTGCCATACTCCGCTAAAAACGATAGGCCGGGCACATTTTGCCCGATGGTGCTCATAATCGTGCCGATAAGAAGGGAGGCGAACAGGCCGTGCGCCATGCCGCCCAGGGCGTCGATAAAGACCCTTTGAAAAGTAAAGGAGATGTCTTTTTTCTTGAAATATTCTTTCACCGCTGCTTGCATTGTATTGCCTCCAATATATCTTTAAGTTTTTACCGATTTGCTTCATAGGATCGGATGCCGGCAATTGTGTCCGGCTTCAAAATCAAACGCTTGAACAGCCAATTGCCCGGCAAAATGTCGTTGCCATAAAAACGAATATCTTTAACCCGCCGTTTTGGGGAAAGGCTGATTTCTGAAGCGATGGCTTCCGGCACATCTACAGGGATGGGTACGCCGCCGGGAGCGTAGATTTTGCTCATGCCGTTCATCCTGAACCCACTTTTTTTCATCATCGCGCCCATTTTTCCGGGCATATATTCAAGGCTGCCTGTGCAATTTACATACACGACCGGAACGCCGAAAGCCTCCGCGTACATCATGCAGCGGGCATCATTTTCCTGCCGCTCTTTTTCAGGTTTCTTGGGGTCGGCGGGCGAAGCGTGCGGGAACAGGATCAGCGACAGTTCCTCATCTTTCACATTTTCATAAAAGTGTTTGCGCCTTGAGTCAAAGCAGATACCCACACCGACTTTGCCAAAAGGCGTATGAATCACGCTGCCAAAATCGCCACGCTTGAACACGGCGGATTCCCCTTCCGATTTTGAAACAAAACCGTAAACCCTATCCGGGCCTGCAATCATGTAGCGGTTGAAGTAGTCTCCGTTTTCTTTATCCGCATAACCGACCCCAATATAGGTCTTGTATTTCCGGGCTGTCCGAACAGCCCAGTCCGCCGTTTTTTGCCCACGGTCATCCGCGTATTCCCATATTGCCTGGCTGGCCATATAGCCGCAAAGCGCCAATTCGGGGAGAACAACAAGGTCAGGGGACGGCAGACGCCCAATCAACGCTTCAATGTATTCTTTCCTCCGGCTTATGCCCTTCATGTCATTATCCAGTTCCAAAGCGAAAACGTGCGTTTTTCCGCCAGGTTTCAAACGGTCATCGCTGTTTTCCAATGGTTTTTGATTGGCCATCTCCATCCCCCCTTTCTCTTAATGCACCCATGATACCACCATTTATCCCGCTTTTCTACAAAAAACAGCCAACCCCGCGGATTGACTGCCTTATACTATGTCACTTTTAGAATAGCCTCTTTATCGCAGCGAATTTTTCTGTTTGGCAAAGCCTGATGAAGGAGGCATAGTGGACCCTATTCCGACTGAATCAGGCACAGCCAAAGAGGAAAAGATGCGTGAGAAAAGGCTAATCTAAAGGTGATATAGTATTAATAGCGGCTATTCTTTTCTACCTCCGCCTTCGTCCAAGGAAGACTGGGGCGGCTCATCTTCCACCTTTAAAATGTACTCCATGGTTTCAAGGTTTCGTTCCTGGTTGTCGCAGTAGTATTCCCCGTCGTGGTCGTAGTGAAAGCCCACCTTGGTAAGGACAATCCCCGAAGCGGGGTTTTCCTTCACATGACAGCCGAAAAAGGCGGTCTGGTGCAGGGCGGTTTTGCCAAAGTCGATGATGGCCTGGGAAGCTTCGGTGGCAAGGCCGTGGTTCCAGTATTTTTTCATGAGGTTGTAGGCCAGTTCGTATACGCCCTTATCCTCCCTGAAACTGATGCCGCCGGAGCCGATCAGCTCCCCTGTTTCTTTCAAAACAAAGCCCCAGTGGTAAACAAAGTCGCTTTCGAGGTTGGCTTCTTCGGTAAGCAGCCATTGTCTGGTGTCTTCCACATTTTGGTGCATTTTCCAGCACATGAATTTGGCTACATCGGGGTCGTGGGTCCAGCCGGAAAATACGGCTTCGGCATCCTGCACGGTCATAGGTCGTAGAGTTAATCGCTGTGTTTCCAGTATCGACGTTTTCATGCGTTATTTGTTCGCCCCCAATCGGGCCAAAGGCCCGTTCCTTTCCTTCCAAGCACATTATACGCCTCCTCCGGATGATTTGCTATTCCTTTTTTAGCTATTTTCTCATACTTTGTTTTTAGATCTATAAATTACGTATCGATGCTGATGATATCGGCAAGCGCTTTGTCGCGGTAGACCAAATCCTCCCGGACGGTAAAGCCCTGCTTTTCCCAAAAGGCTTTGCCTGTTTCATTCCTGTCATATACCACCAGCGCCACTTTGGCGATGCCAAGAGCCAAAAGCGCGTTCATGGCGGCTTCCACCAGCCTTGTCGCGATTTTCCGCTTTCGATAATCAGGGTGAACGGACGTATGGTAGATGAAGCCCCGCCTGCCGTCATGCCCTGCCATGATGGCGCCCACGATGGACTTATCCTCGGCGACAAAACAGGTGCCCGGATTGCGGCGTAAATACTTCTCGATACCTTCTTGGGTATCATCGATATTGTTTAACCCCAGCCCCGCGCAGGCCACCCAAAGGTCATGGACGGCCGGATAATCTTCGATGGTCATGGGCCTGATATTCATACCTGCTCCTCCGAACTCGGTTTTTCTTCCGTGAAACCCGCGATCTCTTGTATTCTTCCTTCCGCTTCCTCCAGGTTTAAAAAGCGGGCCTGTTTGTGGTATTCCCTGCCTTGGTAATAGACCGACAAAACCGGCACGGCAAAAAAGCCCAGCTGGCCCCTGAGTTCGGGTAGGTCTTCAATGAGGGCGCCATAAAGGGGCAGGCCGTAGGCTTCTGCCAGGGCTTCTACCTTGGGCGCAAAAACATCGCAAACCCCGCAGGCTTTGGCGTGGCTGAATAAAAGAAAGGTTCGCTTGTTTTGGATTAAATCTTTAAAATCTTCAAAGGTTTTTAGTTCTTGCATGTCGTTTTCCTTATATCAGTTTTTTTGCGTCAAATCTCCAGACGGCAGACATAATCATCCATGTAATAGCCCTGGCCGATATCGTTTTTCTCGCTTCGGATAATTTGAAAGCCCAGCTTTTCATAAATCTGCACGGCGCTGTTGTACTTGTTCACATTGAGCTGGATGGCGGAAAGGTCCGCTTCTTTGCTTTTTTGAATGACAAAATCCAGCATCTTCCTTGAATAGCCTTTGCCCCGCTGCGCTTTATACAGGTACAGCTTGCTGATGTACATATAGCGCTCCTTGGGATAGAAGGCAAGAAAGCCTACCCTTTTTCCGTTTTCACGGACAAAATAATATTGGTAGCCCTGCTCCAGCTGGCCGCGGATACTTTCCGCCGACTGGAATTTCGCAAGCATATAATCGTTTTGGGTTTTTCCGACGATGGGGTCATAGTGCTCCCGCAAAATTTCCGTTGCCATCCGCGACATTTCTATGATTTTGCTTTCGTCTGAAAGCTGTAGTTGTTCAAAGTGCATGGGGTTCTCCTCTGTACATTTATTTTTCCCGAAACAAAAATAGCAAGAATCGGTCGCTTTTTCAAATTCCATTCGGTCATATTTTTCTTTTTTGTTCGGTTGTATTTTTAAATTCTAATCGGTTGAATTGTTTTTTCACCTTTTATATCCAATAAATTGACTCTCTGTTAAGATTGCAAGTATCCTTTTCGTCACGACAAATCGGAAATCATCAATATCTTCTGCTTCCAGATTGCCGCTCATCCGTAACATCATAGATCTGAATCTTGTGATCGGACGCATAGAGCGTTCGATAGTGACGGTACAAGTCTCTTATTCGATAGAGTTGTTCACCTCTGAAATCTCCATATTCTTTGGCTAATTCTACAAATCTTGGAAACGCTAAATAATACTCCTCATCGAGTGTTTCAATTTCTTTGACTACGGACAACGCATTCTTTTTTTCGTACACATCAATATTGTCTTTTCGCAGCGTAATGATGATCAGGCGATTCTCATCCTGCACAGGCGTCGGTTCCTTCAGCCAATCAGCCTCCGCGCGGTAAAGCTTTCGATTCAGTAATTTCAATGTTTCCGCAGAAAGGAGAGTAAGCTCTCGCTCTTTCAAGCGAATATCACTAAGATATTTTCCACGGCCTTCTTCGTGCGGAATAAAAAGAAAGATATTCTCACTACCGACTTCTTTCAATATGTTCACCAGTTCATCTATATCTTTGATATTTTCTCTGGTTAATGGTATTCCCGCAGTGAAAGGAAGGCCAATTTGATTGGCGGCTTTCATCATCCGCATTAATAAATCAAAATCACCATGTCTTGCGGCAAAACGGTCATGATAATTAGCTAAACCGTAAACTGTAAAATTCAGTTGTTTGATGCCCTCATCATGCAGCATTCGCATGAGATCAAGGCACTCCGTTTCATTCCGCATTTTCATTCCGTCACACTGCAGGAAATCGGCCATGGGACTTCCCAGTTTTTGAAGTATCCCAACGGCCTCCTTAAGGCGAGGATGCTCCATCGAATACCCAAAAGCAAATGAACAGCTTATTTGCGGTTGAACTTCTTTCAGCTCTTTTATATAGCGCTGCGCGAGGGTTACGCTGCGCT
>CAYFTJ010000058.1:0-6436 GCA_964346155.1 uncultured Oscillospiraceae bacterium | reverse complement strand
TATAGCTTTCGGTTACCGGCATGACTACCTCAAAGCTTACCTCCTGTCCAACTAAAAAATAATGGGCGCTGGGTTTAATATAGGCATACGGTGTTTCCCTGATGGGGCCAGCCAGGGCGGCAGCGGGCACAAGCAGCGCAGCGACAGCCAACAGGCATATAAACTTACTTAAAGCTTTTTCATTGTTTTCATAATTTACATCCAATCCTTGTTCTTTTTGTTTTGACAACAAGCAAATGGTAACAAAAATAGCGGTAAACAGTCAAGATAAAAACACCTCTTTAAAGACAACAAAAAGCCCGTACCGATAAAACCGGCACAGGCTTTTTCCCTGAATAAGGGCCTTTGGTACGCCCGACGGGATTCGAACCCATGACCTCCAGAGTCGGAGTCTGACACGCTATCCAACTGCGCTACGGGCGCAAAAATCCCCTGCAAAGCGCAGGGGAGTTAGGCGCTTAGGCTTCTTGAGCAACCTCTAAGGGGTAGATGCTTACCTTCTTGCGGTACTTGCCCAGATGCTCAAAACGCACAATACCATCAGCCGTAGCAAACAAGGTATCGTCCTTGCCTCTGCCGACATTCAGGCCAGGATGGATTTTGGTGCCACGCTGGCGAACCAGAATGTTGCCGGCCAATACGAACTGACCGTCTGCACGCTTGGTGCCAAGGCGTTTTGATATGCTGTCACGACCGTTGCGTGAGGAGCCCACTCCCTTTTTCGAAGCGAACAATTGAAGATTTAGCTTCAACATACTTTTCCCTCCAATGATGATTACAAAATAGATACGTACTTGGGATAACTTGCGCTTAAATCGCCGATTCCCTGCTGAAACAGCGCGAAGATGACATCTGTCTTGTCGTTTAGCTGACTTTCCCGGACTTCCACCCTCAGGTAGCCTTTTTCTTCATTGACTGAAGCTTGAGGCTTGACCCCGGCAACGCTTTCAAGGCTATTACAACAGGTGGTACCCAGAAAGGATAGAGCCGCGCAGACAATATCTTGGCCGCTTGGCGCATAGCCGCTGTGACCGCTGATTTCATAGCCGTAAACCCGGCCATTTGGCGCTTTGAGCAGGGAAACCTTGGTCATTTAAGCTTTGATGGAAACGATTTCAACCCTGGTATAAGGCTGGCGGTGACCGGCCTTCTTGCGGTAGTTCTTCTTGCTCTTGTACTTGAACACGATGATCTTTTCGCCCTTGACCTGCGCCAGAACCTTGCCGGTTACTTTCGCGCCTTCCACGTAGGGCTTACCTACGGTGACAGACTCGCCCCCAAGCAAGAGAACAGGGAACTCTACACCCTCTTCAGGTTGAAGCCCGAGCTTCTCGACATGAATCACATCGCCTTCCTGAACGCGATATTGTTTGCCGCCGGTCGCAATGATTGCGTACATTTGCAGCACCTCCTTATGAACTCGCCGGACCGAGGAAACCTCCTGAGGCTGCGCATGCGCATTGAACGCCCCTTCCGTGCGGTATTGTATAAAATACCTTATTTTCTCACATTTGTCAAGGATTTAACGGGAAATTTTGACAAAATATTTTTAAAACACATCAAATAGATTATTGAAATATTTGCAGCGCCAAAAAGCCAATGCCGTTCTTTTTTTATTTCAAAGTTCCTACTACTTCCTCTATTTTTAACGGATATTCTTTGACCCACTCCTCCACCAACGTGTTCTTTTTTTGTATGGCAAGATAGGTAGAGATAGAAGCCTTCATTTGCTCGTTAAGTTCTACAGGACCTTCAGGTTCATCCTTTACGTAATATAAAACACAAACCCCTTCCTTAATAATAGCTGGTTGACTTACAGATCCGGGTATTTGCATTTCTTGAGCGAAAGCAGCTTTCAAGAAGCCCTTTTCATAAATAGAACTCTCCCGGTGAACAAGATACCCCGTTTCCAAAGTGTTGCCGGCTTCATAAGGGTCGCTGCTGTACTGCTTAATGGCGGCAGCAAAGCTCTCCCCATCTTTCACCTGTGCATATATGGTATCAAGCGTTTCAGATACGCTGTTTAAAACGGATAGTTTTTGCTCAGAAGCATCCTTGCCCTCCTGAAGAATCAAATAGTAGTTATCCAGCAAGGCTTTGTCCACAGGAAGGACGATGCGAATGAAACGTCTGAATCCCTCAGGAACATACCATATGTCACTCTGATGGTAATGGGTATAGAATTCATAGTGTTTGATGTTGTTTTCAAACTGCTTTTTATCTTTTTCTACTTGCTCAAGATAAACCTGCTGAATATCATCTTCCGTTACGGTTGTTTGTATCCGTTCAAACACGCGGTCGGACATGCGCTCAAATTGAAGGGCTTCATAGGCGCTGTCTACAGTGGTGCCAAGCTCTCCCCAATATTCCACCAGCTCACTTCGGAGTGCTTGTTGGTCTTCAAGAGACGCGGCTGCAGCATAGCGCTGGACATAAGAATCAAGCATTTCTTCAAACAAATCGCTAGCTTCCTTACGCATTTCTTCGGTTTCCTCGCCGGAAAACTGATCAAGCCCCCATTCTTTGGCTTTTAGTTCAATAACAAGCTGCTGCCTGATCATCAAGTCAATAGCGGCCTGATAGTCCTTCTCCGATTCAATTTGTCCCCGCTGGGCATAGGCAGCAGTTCTTTGCAAAAGTTCCAGCACCGTCACTTGCACAGGCCCATAGGTAAAAGCAATTTCTTGTCCCTGCGCACCTACTCCCGTCAGAAGTGAAAGAAGAAGTAAAAGAACCAGTCCTTTGAATACATGCCGTTTCATCATTTTTTATATCCTTTCCATAAATGGATGATTAAATCGTTACGCTCAAGTTGAAGCGTTCTTTTTAACCCTTTGTTTTTTAGGCCATAAAAAGATAAGGGCAGTTATTGAGCATAGACCGGTAATTGCAGCGCGAATGCCCGAATACTTTGTTTGATAATAGACGCCGCCCACACCCGGCTGTTCAAAAGGCACCTTGTCAAAGGGAATGCCGTTGTCATTGGCCAATTTTTTTACATTCAGCAAGTGAATCACAGGTATACCTCGGGCAGCATATTCATATAAAAGCCCCCTGTCTTGTATGGTGGGTATTCGCGGTGGGTTCAGAATTAAGCCGTTGCCCATGTTAAGGGCATAGGAACTTGTGCCAAAATTAGCGCTCGCGCCACCCACATTAACAAAGCAAGCTATATCGTCGCCGTAAAGTTCCAACCTTCGCGCAATACTTTTGTTGATATTGTTTTCATCAATAAACACTACACCCGACTGCGCGGCAAGGTCGGTGATAATATCGCGGGTATCATCAAAAAGTAAGCCTTCCGCATAGTCGTTGTCACCGCCGGGAGAAACGGCCAGCAAACGATAATCCACAAGGCCGGCATTCTTTACAATCTCCGCAATGCGCACAATATTCAGTTCAGGCCTTGTTGCCCCGTACATGGACGCGCCGAAAGAAGCAATCATCCGTACAGAAAGCTCCATCTCCGCCGCAGCGCACAGGGTGGCAAGCATCAGTCCCGGAAAGGAGCCGCTGGAACCTACCGCAATTGTATCTCCAGCTTTTAAACCGGCAGATTGAAAGTAATGTACCAGCAAAGCCGCAAAGTTTGGGTCAAGCGATGTTCGCTTGGCCTCTTCCGCGCCAAGGGAAGTCGTTAAAGAGGTCCACTCCGGCCCAAGTAAGCCGGTCATGGCATAGTCATTGGCTTCAATTTCTATGCCTTCTTCTAGCACAACATCCAAAAGAATTTTCTCAGCTTTGGCCATCCGCTCGGCAGCCCCCACCTGAATGGAAGCGTAGGGACGTTTTTCAGCAGTTTTGCTATCCAGGGTCCATAGAAAGCCACCCAGCGCAATGGCTGTGGCAAGCAAAAGGGCAATGGTTTGTCTTTTTCGAACGGCTTTCATAGATACATACCGGCAAACAGCACAAGCCTTACAAGGAAGGTGTTAAGCAGCAGCGACAGAACGGTCTTTAACCAGCCCTGCTTGTACATGTCATTGGCAATCAGCGATGGAATGATGCTGCCGATCAGTCGCAAATCTTGTGCGATATCCAGCATAAACACAAAACGGTTAACAAATACGCCCAATATCAAGCCAAGGACAATGGATAAGGAAAAACGCCTTCGCCCAGTCAAAATCATAAACCGGCTAAAAAGGCTGGTTAGCCCATAGATGCAGAGCGACACCACCAAGGTGGTTACAATGCGCAGCGGCTGTTCCAAATAAAAGGCCAGATAGCCTGCCGAAATCATTCCGCCGGAATAAAGACCGAATATTTCGGTTGATAATAAGCTGAATATTACGCTTAAACCAATAGCATATTGAAGCATTTATTCTGTCCTTTCTTTTTCCGGAGAAGCAAGCCACGCAATTAATTCCAGCGCTTCATTTTTGATATTTCCAAGACCAACAATGGTTTGCTCTTGTTTGCTGTTTTTTTTGACCCAGGAAATCGCACTTTCGGATAAGACGTAAGCCGGTGCTTGGGTATGCTCGGCAAAGTAACGGCGAGCTTTTTCCTTATTGTCGCCTATGATATAAACACCCCGGCAGCGCCCCGGGAAAGTATTACACAGCCTGGCAAATACAGGCAAGCGAAACTCCCTGTCCTGCCGGTGATTATAAAGGGTAATAAAGCTTTCCCCTGCCCTGCCGGCTGACTGCAGGTTTTTCTCAATCTGCTTTTGGGCAGATTGTAAATCATTGGCAGCAAAAGCATTGATAACCAAGGTATTATTAACAATATAAGGACCGTCCATCCCCAAATCAGGGGCGATTTTTAGCATGGCTTCAAGGGCAAGCTCCCTATCCACTCCAAGCAAACGCGCCGCTTCCAGCGCAAGGCGAATGTTTGCTTCAAACATGGTAAAAGAAAACTGCTGAAGGTATTTTTCAGGCAAAGGCTCGGATGTAGGCACGGTTCGATGAGCAGTATATTCATCAAACCTCTTATCATCGCTCACCAAAATCGCTTGTTTTGGTATGCTTTGGGCAAGGGTGTCCACCGTTTCTTCTTCGGTCGTTCCAATCTGGTCGATATGGTCTACCCACGCATTGGTCATCACGACAATGGTTGGTTTAATCAAGTGGCGCGCCATTAACCTTTGATTGCCTACGGAAACAGCCATACATTCAACGACGATAGCTTCCGTCTTGTTTTTGGCAGCAAGCTTAACAAAAGGGATTTGTTCCAGAATGTTCACTGGCCTGTTGGGCTTTCGATATTCTGTTTCCTGCCCATCGGGTAAAATAATCTTGGCCTGGGAGCCGGTTGTTTTGGCATAAGTAAGTAAGCCTTGTTCACGGCAAATAGAAGCTATCAGTCTGGTGACCGTTGTTTTTCCCCTGGTCCCGTTCACAAGGATACGTACAGAAATTTTGCGAAGGCGCCTGATATGGCAAAATCGCTCGATAATGCCATAGAGCATCATAGCGCCAAATAACAGAATGACAATCAATAAATAAGTGTTCTTCATCTGAATAAAAGGTAGGGTTTTCGGGCATGCCCGAAAACCCTAGGTATTAAAGGTTCAAGGCAATTATTCGATGGGCTTCATGGGAGCTTCTTCCATGATCTGCGTGTACCAGTCGGAGTAACCGCCGCCGGAAATCCTCCCGTCTTGGTTGACACGGTTCCAAACAAGCCTGAATACCAGTTCATCACCCAGTTCAAGCCAGTCTGCAAACCAGGCATCCGCGGTTTCGTTTGCATACTTAGTCAGTTCTGCAACTGCTTCGTCCTTTTGTCCATCGGCAACCATCTTGCCCCACTTTTCCTGCAACTGTGCCACTTCTTCAAATTGCTTTTCCATACGCTCATCACGCACTTCAGCGATTCTCTGAATGGCTACATTGTAGTTGCGGGCAGCCATATCCTGTACATAGGTGTTAATCCACCAGCCGGCCGTACGGTCAAACTTCTCAAAGCGACTGCCATGCGAGAACACATCGGTCAGCTCGGTCATGCTGGGCCAAAGGGGAGTAAGGAAGGTGCTGTGCGGCGCACCATAACCATACCAGACCAGACACTTCACTTCATCCGGCAGCCATTCCTTGACATGGGCAAGCATGAGGTAGCAGGTGCGGTACATGTTAATGGTACGATACTTGGCGTTAAAGTTCAAGGGGTTGCCAAAATCGCCCGCATATGCGGTACGGCTTACGTCGTATTCCGTACCCTGATAGTAGTCGCCCTTGATATCAAAGATATCGCGTACGGTTAGTTTTTGGTCCGGAACAACATACAGCGGGAAGCGGCGGTCGGAGATCTTTAGGCCCAGGCTTGGCGCAACCAGGTCAAAGGCACGCCACTCACGCATGACGCTGTAGTCGCCATCATAGGGAGCATAGATTTCTGCTGGGCTAAACGGTACGCCGGAGTCTTCAGACCACAGTTCGTTTTCAACCGCAAAGCTCTTGAGATTGGGAGAGCACAGGTAGTTCTCTTT
>CAYFTJ010000057.1:0-6689 GCA_964346155.1 uncultured Oscillospiraceae bacterium | reverse complement strand
GGTCTTTATATTTGCGGTTGTCGATTTTGGCGTCGCCCGCCGTGACGATAAGAACGGCTTTGCCTTCCACCAAAAAGGAAAGCGTCTTGGCGATGCGGCAAGGCTCACACCCCACCGCTTCCGCCGCCAGTTCCACGGTGGCGCTTGATACATCGAATTCTTTGACACGATCCGCCATATCGTATTTCGCGAAATATTCTTTAACTCTTTTGATACTCATTACAACCTCCCATGCACGCTACTAAGTAAAATCAAGCATACCATTTTTGTCTGCTTTCCTCAAACCTAATCCGCCGCTTCATCCAGCGCTTCCAAAAGAAAGCTGACGGGGCGAAAACCATCGTTGCAGGATACCATGGCGGATTTTTTGTTTTTCATCCAGCCGGAATAAATATCTTCACCGCCGTATGCAAGGGTCATCACAAACAGGGACATACTCTGCCAAGCGCTTTCGCACAGGCCTTCGGGTTTTTGCCAGCCCCTGGCGATAAAGACCCGGCCTTCCACCATGTCGCAGGCGTTTTCTATCGGGTTTTCGTATTGGTCGATTAAATCTTGATGAACCACAATTTTTTTGACTGTAATCTTTACTTTTTTCATTGGGCCGTCTCCTTTTTAGGTGCCAAATGTTTTAATCACTTTCCACTTTTTAAATCAATCTTCCCGCGAAACCAAGCTTTCTACATGTTTTCTTTTAAAATATCAGTGAACGTTCCCTTTAAAAAGTGCCGATAATCCGGACTGCCTTGCGCATTTGCGTATTCATCTTTTATGGTGCGAACAAGCCATACACGCATTTTTTCAGGCATTTCTTCATATCGCATAATCTCTATCCGCCCTTCTTCTTCCGCTTGCACAATGGCTTCGTAGGCATCGGGTACGTACTCAACCCCGGTAATCTTGACCGGCAAACCACTTGCGGCAGCATCCGGTATGTTGAGGTTGATATCAGCTTCAACCATTTCATCCGCACTGTAAATATAACCAGAAATCCCTCGATATGTGCTTTCAAGCGCACCCGGATAGTACTCCTCTATACGCAAAAGACCTGCTTTTGTAAATCCGTATGGTCCCCATGTTTGCCAGACGCCCTCGTATACAAAGCCAGTTTCTTTACAATATTTCTCAATCGCATTGCTTAGGTAAACCAGAACGTTTTCCCTTTTTTTCGAAAAGTAGACCAAAGGTACACCGTGATTTGAAATTCTGGGTTTGAGTATATCAATCCCCTTGGTTTTCGACGCATGATAGTACATTTACCATCCTCCACCCTCAATTTTATCTGTCCGCTTTTTCTAATCTGATTAAAAAATCCTGAAATTTCTTTAAGTTTAACTTGAAAGACAATCCGTCATAAAAACGCCCGTTTAGCTCTCTCATGTTCTTTTCAACCCGACATACCTCAAACCCGACTTTTTCCGCCATGGCTATCATCGGGTGGTTTCCCGACCAGGTCTCTGTATATATTTCGTCAATCCCATGAGATAAATGGTATTGAATGAACGCCACAAAGGCTTGCGTACCTAAACCTTTGTACCAATAAGAAGATTCGCTGATATCTATGCCAAGAGTGTGAAGGCATCCCCCTTGGGCTTTGGGCTTCCAGTTGAATTCCTTATCGTTCAGATAGCAATTGACGCTGCCAATATGAATGCCCTCCTTGGTGTCTATTTCAAACCCGCTTCGTAAGTCGTGGTCGTTTTTTATCACGGACAATCTTTTCAAGGCATTTCCAATAAATTTTTCCTGGTCAAATGTTTCTATAACCTTTTTTGCTTTCCAAGGCGCATCCCAGTCGGACCAGGCTGTTTCTACCGTCATCCACCGAATATCATCGGCTATATCTTCTTCTTTGTAATCACGCAAAACAATATCTTTATACTCTATTCGCATATCACTTCTCCGTCTATTGATACAAATCGTTTTTTTGTCAAAGGCTCTGAAACGTCACAGCAAGACCGCCTTCCATTGCTCAACCAAATCTTCCAGTGAACACCTCGCGTTGGCAGGGCTGGTGGAGGGAAGCTGAACAGCTTTCAAGCCCGTTTTCTTCTCCTGATATTTTTGATAATAACGGTAAGCAGTCCCGCCGTTGCAGAAAACCCGCTTGATATCCGCCGTTTTCAAAATTGGGCTTAAGTCGGAGGGAACGACGTTTTGAATGCTGGCATCGCTGGAGCCGATGATGTCGCACTGATATATCACATCGTAAAGGGCAATGTGGCGGCTTAATAGAAAGGTTTTTCTTTCGTCGATGTCCGTCGATAATTTTACCCGAAAAATCCTTTCCATCAAAGGCCAGAAACGATTCTGCGGATGCCCGTAAAAAAAGCCGTATTCCCTTGTTTTAGCCGAGGGAAAAGAACCTAAGATGAGTATCTTGGCATCGGCCCGATAAAGGGGCTTGAGGGGGTGGGTAATGGTTTGGTACTTGGTCATGTCGCTTTTTCCGCTCCAAAGAATAAGGAGGTGCTGGTTGGTTTTAAAGGCTTGCCGATTCAATAAACTGGGATTTATTATTCTCCAAGATATTTAACATATATCTGGCATGGGTTCCATTCGTCCCATAAAGTTGGGAAACATTCCAATTCTTTATACCCCATAGCTATATAAAATTTATTGGTCATATCATATTCTTTGTAATGCCCCATTTGTACCGTTTTTACCTGTGAGTATGTGTAACCCAGCTTTTTTGCCATAGCTTCGTATGCTTCATTAAGCACCGTTCCAATACTCATTCGATGAAATTTCTTTTTTATGCCCATTACAAAAATATCTGCACAGTCCTTGCTGGTTTCGTTTAATACAACAAAACCAACGGGCTCATCATTCAAAAAACAGGCAAGAAATGGTTTGTCTTGTGAATCACCAATATATTCTTCCGTGCTTTCTGGCATGCCAAACCATTCTGGAAGGTCATGAAGTACCTCCCTTGATATTATTTCCTTTTCTTGTTTGTCTACAACTTCTTTTATTTTTATATCCATTTATTCCTCTGTAAATTCTAATTTACCCCTCTGTTTTGTGCCCCTCTATTTTCTTAAAGCACATGATACCACGCTTTCACCCCTATTTCCACAAAAAACAGCCCGCTCCCGCAAGATTGGGCTGATACTTTTATACTGTCTTAAGATGGCAAAAATACCGGATACACGGAAGTTTATAAAAAGACTTCCCTTGTAATATCCCTCATTTTGCCCCTGTAAACTTCGTGATGGCTAAAATCATTCAAGAAATCCATCGGGTGAACGGCTTGAATTTGTTTGTCAAAGGCATGAATCTCGCTTTCCGACAAAACATGCGCCACAAATTCCGCGCAGGTTCTTCTGTTTGTTTTAGATACGGTGGGTTTGCCGAAAATAAGAGTGGAAAAGAGTGTTGAATAGTTGTAGCCATACCTTTTTTTGCTTTTGATATGCTTTTCCAAAATCGCGTCGGCTTTTTCCGCTTTTTCATCGTCTACATCAAAAGCCAGCACAACGCAATCGGTCTCGGGAAACAAGGCGTAGGTTCCTTTGTTAAACTCCTCTTTCACAAAGGCGCCCGGGAAAGGGAGCCTGGGCCACCTTCTGGCGAAGGACCAAAAAACGGGAAAATACTTATCCGTGGTGATGGCGCTGTGGTTATACGGCTGTTTTGAGTACATCTGAATGCCTTTTGATACAATCGTGCCGGTCTGCGCAACAAGTAAGTAAATCTTTCTCATGTCTCTCTTGCTTTCTAATCCATTTGCGGGTTCACTAAACCGGCTATGGTTAAAATACTTTACCACGCCGGATTCTATTTGGAACCTGCTCTCCTTTATACTCCTTTTTTCACCGAGAATCAAGTGTTTCCCTTCATCAGCCCACATTTCGCTTCTTTTCCGTCGGTTAAAACCGCAGGAAGCATCCGCTACACGGGGCTTCCTCTCAAACGCAAACACATGTTTGCGTTGTTTGCGTTTGTTTAAGAAGTAATCGAAAATTCCTCGTTTTAAAGTCCCCCTCCCTCAGAATCCCGCCTCAAAACCTTGGAGGTTCTTTCGTATGGTTTTGGGCGTTATTCAGCTGTTTTCTCTTGAAAAACTGAATTTTTTCCAAATTCTAAACGGGCAGCTTGTATTTTGTCCATTATACGATGCTTTGCCCGCTTTTTCCACTAAAAACAGCCGAGCCACGCAAGGCCGGCTGCTTTCTTTTATTCTGTAGCCACTTTCTACAGCTTTCTTGCCGCCATATAAAACCTGTGAATCCTTCCCTCGATGGCTCCGTCTCTTTCCAGGATTTCCTGCGCTTTATACAGGTTGTCCAAGTATTTATCAACCTCAAAACCGGGGAATTCCCACTCAATAATTTTGGCGAACCACACCAGGGCGCCCACATCAAAAAATCGGATGGGTTGAAACGCCTCGCCACTTTGCAGGATTTCAAAGCCGTGGTCGACAAGCTCCTTTTGCCTGATGGCCAAATATTGATGGGGATAAGCCGCCTCAGTAATTTCCGGCTGCAAGAGCCGAATCAGCTCCCTATCGTTTTCGGCGCCCACCTGCTGGGTTAAAAAGAGGCCCTTTGACTTTAACACCCTTTTAAGCTCCGAGCAGGTATAGTCCCCGTGCCGGTTGGTGACGATATCAAATTGACTGTCGCTAAAAGGCAATACATCCGTCCCGTCGGCTTCTTTGAAATCGATGCCAAGGGCCAGCAGCTTGTTTTGGCAATACGCCACATTGGGCGGGTAGCCCTCGATGGCCGAGGTTTTGCAGTGGGGGTGACCAAGCGACAGCAAAAACTCTCCCCCGCCTGTTTCCATATCCAAAAGGTTCATGTCGGGGTTTAAATAGCTTTGAATAAGGACCTTAAAATCCCAGGGCAGCCGGTCTTCTTCGATGTATCGGTCATCAATATGCGAAAAATCCCAGCCTTGGATGCGGGCGATTTTTTCTTCGTGTTTCCACTGCCGGTACAGTTTTTCTTTATCCATGCTGGCCTTTTATTAAATCTCCACCACATGAACGGTGTTGCCGTGTTCCTGAATGAGCTTGATTAAATCCGCGCTTTTGAGCCACACGGTGGCTGTGTTGTCGTTGGGGTGGCAGCCTATCCTTGCGTTACCCTCTAACAAGCTTTGGTCAAAGTAAAATTCAATCCGTCTTTCTTCGTCGTTAAATAAGCCAAAAGGCGAAACCGCTCCCGGCTCCAGCTTCATGATGGCGAGCAAATCATCGCTTGAAGCGAAGCTCAGTTTCCTTGTACCGTGCGCTTTGCTGAACTCCTTTAAATCCACCCGCTTATCGCCCTTGACGGTGAAATTGTTTTTTGTCGGTGATGTCCCAAATGTCCATGAAATTCATTTCCATCAAACCAAAAATGGTTTTGGCGGAATTTACCATCTGCTTTTCGGTTTGTCCTAACCTTTCTTTGAACCTGTCAAGAAAACCCATAATATCCTCCTGTATGCCAAATATTCAAGTTCTTGTTCCCTCTATGCAGCAATCAGATTTTAAGCCCAACTGATCGATAAAAATCATTAACCCTGTCTTAGCGTCAAAAACTCCTCCGCTGTTTTTCCGATTCGCCCTCTGATTTGTCCGCAACTGCTGCAATCAGCCTTGCGACAACTCTATCCAATACCGTTCAAGGGAAAGACCATCATCAGCCTTATAGACGGTCGATTCATACACCCCGCCGCTATTTTGTATTACCCGCCTGCTGCCTTCGTTGTCTTTAAGGCAGGTGATTAAGATTCTTTCAAGCCCCAATTCCCGGCAAACGGGCAAAATGGCCTTGAGCATCGCGGTTCCATATCCCTTTTCCCTTTCGGAGTGGCAGACGGAATAGCCGATGTGACCGTAAAACCGCGCCAATAAATCGTTCAGGTAGTGCCTTACCTGGATGACCCCGACCACCTTGTTGTCGCTTGTCCGCAGATAAATAAACTGCGTTTGCGGCACAAAGCCCGCAGGGCAGGTATCGGCGGACGAAAAATCTTCCAACTGTTTTAGCCAATCGGCAATGTTTTCCGTTTTCCTTAAAGAAAGGCAGCCATCCATGCTGCCCCCGTGGACAATAAACTCCTGCCGGAAGGCCTGGATCTCTTTCTCGTACGCCATGGTTGGGATAATGAGCTTGAAAGTCTCTTTTTCGGCCATTTCTTTTGTCTCCATGTTCTATTTAGCGCTTGATTTCAAACATCATCATATACTCATGCAGCAAAGTACCGTCTTTTAGGCAAATGGCATTGGGCTTCACGCCCACGATACGAAAGCCCATCTTTTCATACAGGGTGCGGGCTCTGTTGTTACCTTGGATAAATTCAAGCTCCACCTGCCTTATTTCCGGCTGGTTTTTAGCGATGCGCAGAAGTTCCTCCATCAATCGGGTGCCGATGCCAAGGTTCCAGTAGTCTTTTCGCACCTTAATAGCTATGCTTGCACGATGCCGCGTTTTGATGGTATCAGCCCATCGCATCATGCAGTTAGCAATGATTTCCTCATCCACCAAGCACAGGAGCATAACCTCACGATTTGATTGATTCACCCTTTCGAATACAGCCTTTTCATATTCCACGGTGTAGATGTCGCACTCTTCCGGATATCGCATAATATACTCCGTTTCCCCCGCCGATTGGCGCAAGTAACTTAGCATCTTTGGTATATCTTTCTCCTGCGGAGTGCGAATGGTGGCGGTGCGTCCGTCTTTTAAGGTGAA
>CAYFTJ010000056.1:0-7178 GCA_964346155.1 uncultured Oscillospiraceae bacterium | reverse complement strand
GCTCCTATACCCGAACCGATTCCGGTCCCGAATTTTGACCTTGGTGTTGTCTCCAGCAACGTAGCAGACTGTTTGGAATAACAAACATTATCAGGATACCGGCGTGTGTCTGCCGGTATCCTGAATTAACACCAAAATAAAAGGAGTATGTTATGAAAAGATTAATTGCAATCCTCGCAACAGTTGTAATGTTGCTGGTCAACGTAGTCGGCTTGTCTGCGGCCGTACCAGAGCAGCGGGATCCCAACACCCTGATAATCGGCCATACGACCATGATGAACGGTAATTTTTTCTCTGAACTTTGGGGAAACAATACCGCTGATATCGACGTTCGCAGTATTCTGCACGAGTATCCTCTGGTCGCTTGGACAAACAATGGCGAATATCAGGTAAACGGAACGGTTGTTAGAACACTAGAAACCACTACTGCAGACAATGGAGACCGAACCTATACCGTCAGCCTTCAAGCAGGCTTAAAGTATTGTGATGGTTCGGACATCACTGCCAAGGACTATGTGTTTAATTTCCTTTTGATGTCTTCCCCACAGATTAGAGAACTCAGCGGCTTGTCTATTACTAAGGGTTATATTCAAGGTTTCAAAGAGTATAACGCCGGTGATAAACCTTTCTTTTCCGGTATCCGGCTGATAGACGATCTCACTTTCTCTGTTCTTGTAACCGCAGAAAACCTGCCCTATTACTTTGAACTCAGCTATATCAACAACAACCCGCTGCCTTATAAGGTGCTCATTCCAGGCTCTGATATTGTAGATGAAGGCGAAGGCGCCTTTATCAGCGGTGATTTTACAGCTGAAACGCTGCGAGAGACTTTGCTCGACCCGCAGACTGGCTATTTGTCTCATCCAACAGTTACTTCTGGTCCCTACAGACTGGTTAGTTATGACAACGCAACAAGGCAGGCGGAGTTTGAACTAAACACACATTACAAGGGAAACTATGAAGGACAGGTACCGGCTATTGCGAGAATTATCTTCCGTGAAGTCAAAAACGAAAATATCATCGCGGAATTAAATGAAGGTGCCGTTGATTTGGTGAATAAAGTTACTGAGGGAAGGGTCATCAATGAGGGCTTGGAACTTGTTGAAAATGGCGGCTTCTTCGCAACGCCTTATCCGCGAACCGGCGCAGGCTTCTTGGCAGTGGCGGCAGAGCGCGACATAACCAGCTCTGTCACTTTACGCCAGGCACTGGCTTACACCCTTGACTATGAGGTACTTCCACGTGATTTCCTTGACGGATATGGGGAAAGGGTCTATGGTTATTATGGATTAGGCCAGTGGATGGCGGAGGAGATGAAAGACCGCCTCGAAAAGATGCAACCTTATAAACTGGATCTTGATAAGGCGACCAAGCTTTTGGAACAGGATGGCTGGGTATATAACCTGGATGGCACCTCCTATGATCCTAAAGTAGGGCTTAGACATAAGCAGATTGACGATGCCTTTGTGCCCCTGAGCCTGGTCATGGCAGTCACCGAAAGCAATGTAGCTGCCGATTTGGTGGCTGAAATGCTGCAGAACTCACTTGCCCAGATCGGCGGCGAACTGAATATTGACCGTATGCCTCTGGACCAAGCCTTGCGTCAGTACTACAGGCAAGAGGAAAGACAGTTCCACCTATTTTTCCTCGGTTCAAACTTCACCCACCTGTTCGATCCTTCAGATACATATCTTGTGGGTGCGCAGTATCAGGGTACTATGAATACATCCGGCGTACAGGATGAGAAACTGGCCAAGCTTGCCAAGAATATTACGCAGGACCAACCCGGTAACCGCAACGCCTACCTGCGCAGATGGATGGAGTTTCAAGAGTACTGGTCTGAGGTTCTACCGATGATTCCTTTGTATGGGAATACCTACTATGACCTGTTCACAGAAGATTTGGTTGGATACTTCCCTCAGTTCTACTGGAATTGGGGAACCGCCATTCTGTATGCGCAGTTAGCTAGATAACAAGAAGCAATATCTCCTCATCAGGGGAATACTTAATACGAAAAGCGCCTTTTCACTTTTGAAGAGGCGCTTTTAATTTGTTTATTTTGCTAATAAGCAGCTGGATCAGGTGAAGGCTCTGACAGATTCGCGAACGATTAATTCAGGCTTCATTGAGAGAGGTGTTTTTAGACGTGACGTATGGGCATCCATTCGGATAATTTGCAGCGCGGCGCGCTGGGCTAACATGCTGGCAAAGGTATCCACTGTTGTTAATCGGGGGAATGATATATTGTCAAAGTAAATATTGTCAATCCCAACAACAGAGACGTTGTCGGGCACATGCGCGCCGGCGGCTTTTAACCCGGAAATTAAACCATAGGCTAACATATCATTCTGGCATACAACACCTGTATAGTGGTTAGGGTGCTGCAAGATTTTCTCCGCCATTGCATATCCAACTTCGAGTTCATACATACCATCATTGGAATCACTTTCCTCAGAGGCCATAAAAATGTTTTGAAATGAAAAAGGCAAGGCATGATTTTCAATGGCAAACCTGCAGCCGTCCAAGGTGAGGCGTCTGCTTTGAAAGTGCTTGAGAGGTGTAGTCAAAAAGGCAATGGATTGATGTCCTTGGCTCAATAAGTGTTCTGTCGCGAGGCGGCCGGCTTTAAAGCGGTTTTCTTTTGCGTTGAGCACATCAGGAAGGTCAGGGAAGTTGGATTCAAACACACAGGCAAAGCCGCCCAAGTCAAGATAGTGGCGCAGTGACTCGGATGACTCATCAACGGACATTAATAATAGAGAACCGATTTTCTTTTGGATGAGGCTGTTGATAAGCTTCCGCTCAATTGTGGGGTTACGGTGGGAATTCATGATAAACGTTGAATGCCCTTCTCGGTTAGCCGCCTGTTCAATGCCGTTTACGAACTGTAAATAACGAGGGTTTTGAAACGTTGGGATGATGACACCTAAGAAAGGATTCTGGTCGGTTACCAGCATCCTTTTTTTCAGGTTATCGGAATACCCGAGCTTGGTGGCCGCTTCTAGAACTCGTGTCCGCATTGTGGCGCTTACTGGATACTTGCTGCCGCTTAGTACGCGAGAAGCTGTAGCTACAGAACAATCAGCTTCTTTGGCAACATCTGCAATTGTTAATCCATTTACGTTTCTTTCCACTTTAAATGCATCCTTCTAAATTTTTTAGTTTCGCCACTCTTTTCTGACCCCGCTTTTAAGAAAACCTGTGCGTATTCTATAAGTGTTGGGGCCAACAAAAGATCTGATGTATTGTCTTCAATATGATACCACAGAACGAAAAAAAAGACAACATTTCTACTTATATACAGAAAACATTCTTGATAAATAGACAAAAAGAGAGAAAACAAGACATAAAAGATAAATGATGAAAAAAGAAATATAAAGTTACTGTTTACAAGTATAAAAAGTGTGGTTTACTACTATTGCACTCAGGAAAGACCTCCTGATGAGTAAGATTAAAAACGGCTATGTGCCTGAGATTTGGAGAGAAAAACCATGAAAAAATTATTTGTATCACTTCTGATTGTAAGTATGCTTATGACTGCTCTTGTTCCCGCCTCAGCCTCCGCTTCCGGCAGACTGAAGCTGTATTCCTCCTTACCCGCTCCCCAGTTGGATCTGATGGTTGACATGTTCAACGAGAAGTATCCCAACATCACTGTAGATGTTTTTTCCGCGGACAACGCTGATGTGTTTGCCCGTGTCCAGGCTGAAGCCGGCGCTTCCGGCGGGTTGGTATTGGGCGGCAACCTGGAATCCTTCCGCGCCGCGCAGAATCTGTTTACTGCCTATACCACTGCCAATGCCAAGGATCTGCACACCGCTGTAGAAAGCTCCGCCTTTACCCCGATCCAGCTGCATGTGAGTGTTTTACTTGTCAATCAAGCCCTTGCCAAGAAACTTGGCGTGAATGTAACCAGCTGGGAATCTTTGAAAGATGAGAAGCTGTCCGGCCGTGTAGCGTACATGAACCCTGCCGCCAGCTCCCCTGTGAACGAACAGAACACCTTTGTAACCAACTTTGCCAGAACCATCGACGTGGCTTCTCCGTCCGCCCCCTCCTTTGTACTCAATGCTGTCACCGCCGGGCAGTACGCTGTGGGCATCATCAATGAAGAGAAGGCCATTGAACGCCAGCTGTCCGGCGCCAATGTGGATGTCATCTATGCCGCCGAAGGCGTAGCGATGGGCGCGTCTTATGCCGGCATCCTGAGCGGTACGGAAAACGAAGCGAACGCCAAGCTGTTCCTGGACTTCATTACCGGCAGGGAATACCAGCAGGCCGCGGCTGATCTTCTGCACCAGCGCTCTGTCCGCCGTGATGTAGACTTTGGCCTGAAGGGTATCGTGGCGACAAAGAACCTGAAAGCCCTGAACTTTGAGAGCATGGCTCAGTTGACCAGCTTACAGACGGCAGGCAGGTAAAGAGGATACCGATATATTGAGTTTGACCTGGACGCCGCAAGTTGTTTGCGGCGTCCGTCGGTAAACTAGAATGCGGTTATTGCACTGTAATTGAACAAAAGCGTTGACGATTATAATTAGTACAGTGCCAAGTGCCTGGTTTAATTGGAACGCTGTCGGAGGAACAAGCGGATTCGCTGGCTTTTCTTTTGATATTTTATAAATTCAAAGAACCGGTCAGCAATCCAATTTTGTTTACAGGAGTAGAGAATGTCCTTGATAGAAAGAGTAGAAGTTTTTTTATATGACCACTTACCGAAACGTGCATTCGCCAATGATGATGAGAAATATTTGTTTTTGATTTCGTTTATTGCATCAACTTTTGCAGTTTCAATGAACTTTTTCCTTTCATTATTTCACCTCTTTAGCGGTATTTTACCATTATTATTCATCAGTCTAGCTGGCTTTCTAATTGACTTATTGCTTTTTAAGCTAATATATAAAAGCCGTTACCTACTGTTTGGTATTCTGCTATCCGGGACAGTTGTTCTTCATGCATTAACGACGGCGGTTTATATAGGCACAAAGAATTTCGTCATCGTGTATATACCTGTTACGCTCATGATGCAGATCATCATTCCCTATGCAAGCGCTCGTTTTCGTGCTTTGGTGGTTGCTGTACTGTGGGTCAGCATGGTCACTATCGTTTTGATTAGTCACCATATAACACCATTCAGGGACATTGGAGTAGCCAATATAATGCTTGCCTTTTTTAATATTAACTTAGCGTTTTTTGGCACCATCATCCAGTTGACTATAGGAAATACTGTCCGGAGCGTGATTGCCAAATCAAACCAGGAAAAGTTGGAAAAAAGTAAAAACGATGCCAATACAGACCCGCTAACCGGCCTATTTAACCGAAGGTATGCGAGTACTTTTTTTAGAAAGCTGAGCGCTAATCAGCTTGAGCAACAATGGTGCGTTGCGATGCTTGATATTGATGATTTCAAACTGCTTAATGATGCCTACGGGCACAGTGTTGGTGATGGCGTATTAATGTTAATCAGTGATTTTTTTAAAACAAGCCTGCGCAGGAGAGACCTCGTGTTTCGCTGGGGCGGGGAAGAGTTTCTGATTTTGCTAAAAGATATTGATGTTATTACAGCTTTTAATATCTTAGACAAGCTACGCGGCAGGCTTGAATCGAAGCATCTTGAAACACATGGCAAAATTTTGAACGTTACTGTTACAATCGGAGTTTCTCCTTTGGATATTGATAATATTGAGCAGAGTATAGAAGAATCTGACCGTCTGATGTACAAAGGAAAAGCTTCAGGAAAAAATATAGTGGTTATGTAAATGTGTCAGCGGGATTTTTCTTTTTACAATACTCAATACGAAACTTGTATTGTTTTCCCGGAAGGGCTGAGCGCTTTTCCTGTAAGTTATGTGGAGCATAAGATACATGGGCTATGATTTTACCTTATCAATAATATTTTACCTCTGCGACTGTTTTTATATGATTTTTAGCGCGGCTGTCATAGCAAAATTCGCCAAAAGCCATATGAATTGGCTGTATGTGTCGTTGGTAAGCGTATTGGCAATTTGGGCATTCGCGCATTCTATTTCAATTTCAGCCCCTACTGCGGAATCCAGTGTTTTTTGGAGAACATTCTCTGTTTTTGGCTGGGGGACTTTTAGCAGCTTTCTACTACACTTTATTTTAGTTTTCACCAAAATTGAAAAGCGGCTGAATAAACGTAGAATGATGATAACGCTTTATTTACCCGCTCTCATCAATATCTTTTTGTTTGGACCCTTTGGATTGTTTGTAGAGAAACAATACCAAATGGTTAGGACCGATTTTGGCTGGCTGAATGTGGCGCCTATGTATGGCGCGAAAATTTGGCTGAACGCATATTACATTTTCTTTTCATTTGTAAGTATCATATTGCTTCTTTACTGGTGGAAAGAAATTAAGTCTCATGGCCCCGCGAAGCGGACGGAAAGAGGTTTCATTGTATCTATTTTGCTTCTTTTTATAATAAGCATTGTCGCCGAGCTACTGCCGGAGCTTTTAGAAAAAAGGTCTTTTCCTCAAACGACCGTTGTGTTTTTAATGGTCCCGACAATCCTGCTGTTTGGCGTATTGAGAAAAACAGGGCTTCTTACAAAATATGGAAAAACATTCCGTTTGCGGGAGCATTCGGAAAATCTAACGGATGACCGAACGCGCCTGTTTAAAATGGTAACAGTTATATTCGAGATAGGCGCCGCATTATCCTTCTTGGTTGGTTATTATGGCATGCAAAGGAGTTTGCAAGGTGAACTGTTTTTGGCTGGGTTCTTGTTGGCGATAGGCGTAACTGTTCGATTAATACCTGTGATGACAAAAAAGCACGCTGTTCAAAACACCATTTTCCTGGTCATATCTACCTATGGAATGCTGCATTTAATAATCAAAGAAGCTGAAAGAGGAGCATTGACGATATGGGCAGTGTACATCTTATTTATGATATTAAACGTTATTCTTGACGGTACCTTTCAAGCCTATATATTTGCTGCGATAAGTATTCTTATTCAACTGGTTTTTTGGAAAGTTCGTCCGGATGTTTCTGTTGTTATCACCAGGAATGATTATGTAGTTAGAATGTTTATTATTTTGCTTTCTTTTTTCGCTGTGCGATTTGTGACGGCTGAATATGCTTTAAAGGTGAAGGAGTATAAAAGGTTCGCGAAAGAACAAGAAGTACTTGAAAGAATATCTTCGAACTTTAT
>CAYFTJ010000055.1:0-8057 GCA_964346155.1 uncultured Oscillospiraceae bacterium | reverse complement strand
TTACAAGTTCAAAATCTTTGCACTTATCTTTTAAAAATAACCTCTTAACTTCATATCTTATACTTGTGCTTGCGTTAGTATTTATTGAGATAGTCCTTGTTTTTTTATATGTCCCACTTGGAACTGCTCCAAATCTTCTGGTCACCCGGCAGTGAATGATCATAGCTCGGCGCGTCAGGGTCATTCTCAGGGATATCCTATCTATTGCCAATTTGTCAATCATTTTCGCGTTGAAAAACCCTTATTTTACTTGATATTTTCTTTACATTTCGGGTTATCATGTAGGACGTTCGCATCTACAAATACCCGCGAGAGCAACCGCTTGTCAGTCAACTTGTCAAAGGGTTGAAATATATTCGATAATCACTTATGATATGAAGTGTGATAAGAAATTTTTCTTTTTTAGTATTAATGAGAAAATGTTTCTATACATAAAATGATAAAATCGATCATTTTTTATATATTTTATTGGTTTTTTGTGCTAATATCATAAGGAGGATACCTGTTTTACTTGCTTTTTGTCTTGATGTTTTCATACCGCATTATTTTCTGGTGATAAAAAACATTATTGTTGACCGAGAAATATACCGAAGTATGAAATGTTTATAATTAACTTCCTTACTGTCTTACTCAATTGTAAAAAGGTGGAAGAACAATGAATAAAGGATACATACAACTCTATACAGGCAACGGAAAGGGTAAAACCACCGCTGCCTTCGGCATGGCTATTCGCGCCGCAATGGCGGGCAAAAAGGTCTATATTGCCCAGTTTGTCAAAGACATGAAATACGCCGAAACAAAAATCTCAGAGGTGCTGGACAACATCATCATTCACCAGGTTGGAAAAGGTTGTTTTTTCCAAAAAGATGTAGAAGAGACGGACAGAATCGCTGCGCAAGAAGGGCTGCAAAAATGTCATGAGGCACTCAGTTCTGGTAAATGGGATTTGGTTGTCTTAGATGAAGTGACAATCGCGCTATATTATAAGCTGTTTTCAATTGACGACCTTTTACGGGTATTAGATAATAAAGCGGAACATACCGAAGTCGTTTTAACTGGCCGTTATGCCCCACAAGAGCTAATCGACCGGGCAGACCTCGTGACAGACATGGTAGAAGTTAAACACTACTATACCCAAGGCGTACTGTCCCGGCCGGGGTTTGACTGTTAAAACAAAAAACCGAATCCTTCACAGATTCGGCTTCCTTTTCGTGTGGTGCGCCTTCAGGGATTCGAACCCGGGACGCCCTGATTAAGAGTCAGGTGCTCTACCAGCTGAGCTAAAGGCGCACAAGCAACATATGGTATTATATCTGCATTCCCTCTGCGTGTCAAGCTTTTTTTGAAAAAATTCGGATGTTTTTTCTTGCATTCTTTTTCAAAGCATGCTATAATTTTTGGCGTTGTAGAAGTAACTTACAACGCTTTGGGGCATTAGCACAGTTGGTAGCGCGCTACATTCGCATTGTAGAGGTCAGGAGTTCGACTCTCCTATGCTCCACCAAGCCGGGATTCCTTATACTATAAGGAGTCCTTTTTTAATGTGCGGTTTTTTACGTCTCAATGCGGCCATTGCTCGTTGTTATTGAATCAAAAAAAATTTCAAAAAATTATTGACAAACGATAATTCCTCGTTATAATGATTATCGTAAAACAATAATTTATGAGGTGGCATTATGAAAAGAAAAACCCTACTCCTTATCTGTGTCTGTGAAGCGCTCCTCCTGACAGCCATGGTTGTTTTAACAAAGCATCTGCCCAATCTCTTTTCCTCCATGATGGCCTTTCCTTTTGAGCAAATAGCCGAAGGCCTGCGTCTTTTGTCCAAAGCAGCGTCTGTCGGAAACGGAGTTTCAGCAGCCTTATGGTTTGGCATATCCGTAATTCCGGCAATTATCGCATTGCGATACCAAAGAGATAAAGAAACTTTGTTAGAGAGAATTTCATTGTTTATTTTATCCGGTGCCATCTTCATGGCGCTGTACGGTATGGTCAATCCTCTATTCTTCCGCCCCGCAAACTCGGAAAATATCTCCGAATATATAAAATTAATTAAAGCAATCTTCGGCGTATCTGTTTGGGCGGTCGTTGTTCTCTTCATTACCCTGCGCCTCATTCGGCTGTTCCGGCAAGGAAACAAAGAACAACTACTCAAATATATGCGAACCATTCTTTTTACCCTATGTTTCCTCTTTACGGCGGACGCTTCCGTTTCACTCGCTGAGGGTTTATTATCCTTGCTTGACTTGGCACAAACAACCATCGATCGAAGTGTAGGAGCATTTCTTTTGATGGCAGAGCTCACGCCAACCTTGTTTAATATCGCGATTGTCTTGCAGGTACTCAATCTACTTGGCATCGCCGCCAAAGACGAACAGGATGAGATAGTCAAAGCCGCCAAGCAAGTGAGCAATCTTTGCTGCGTAGCCTTGGGGGTGACGACAGCAGCAACCGCTCTATCCAACATCATCCAAATTGCCGCTATGCGCTGGTTATCAAATGTTGCCGTTAGCGTAGATATTCCGGTTATCAGCATCGTGTTCGTTGCGATGGTTCTGTTATTTTCCCAGCTATTGATTGAAAACAAGCGGCTTCGTGATGACAACAGCCTGTTCATTTAAGCGGGGTGAAACATGGCAATCAAGGTGTATTTGGAAGAAATATTAAAGGAACGCAACATGACATCCAAAGAATTAAGCGGCCTTGTCGGTATTACAGAAGCCAACCTTTCCATCCTTCGCAGCGGCAAGGCCAAAGGTATCCGATTTGGCACAATCAATAAAATATGCTATCACCTGCAATGTGATGTAGGGGATATTCTTAAATTCGATGGCAATTTGGAGGAAGATGATGATGAAAACTAAGAACATAATCGTAATCGTTTGTTGTATGCTAGCGGCCACTTTTCTGCTTGGCGCAGCAGGCGTTATCAAAGTCACAAATGAGTCCGCGCAGGAAAACAAAGGCCCGGACCGGCTAATTGGTGTTTTGATTACCAAAGAGTATCTGGACTTGTTTGACAGCAGCCGCTACATGAACGAAAACATCAACAAACTCATGAAGGGCAGCGAGTTAAGCGAAACCGAAACCGCAAAATATCAGGGGCGTCTCTATGCGAAACTTGTAGACATAAATCAAAATTCTGATGAGTCCTCAGTATCCTCTCCAAATAAAGAATATGTATTTGAAGGGATCGACGGCATCCGCTTTTTCGCCCCCTATATCAATGATGAATTAGGGTCCTATTACAGCACGATTATTGATGAAGGGATATCGGACAGCAGTACGCACATCACCTCAACGAATGATGGCGACAGCGTATCGCTTAAAGCCACCATATACATTGTTTCCGGCGGCAATGTAGGCAACCTATATATCAACCCTGTTTATCAGTCGGCAAAGGGCGAAGTGTACGCTGTCAGCGGTGAAGGAATCTTCTTTGGCAATGACAATGCCCCCGGATTTTCCTGGAGCCAGAAAATATCGGAAACGCAAACGGAGACGTTCGGCGAAACAAAAACATCTTCCGGCTCAGAAGTTGAAATCACCGTTTGTGATATGCCTGAACCAACCAATATCGCGCTTTTGCAGTTTGACAGCAATAATCTTTTACTGGAAAAGGCGGAGTACCGCCCCGGAAACCTACCTGAACACATGGACACTCTGCCTGATACACAATATATCATCGTAGAAACCTTATCTTCCGCGGGCTTAGCAAGGGAATTATTCCAACCTGTAGACGAATACATCTATACTTTTTCTTGCCGTGATGATGGATTTTGCATCAAACAAGGCTGCGAGATTTTTTGGAGCAAATAAGAACAAGGCTAGAATTCCTTATCATCATTGGTTTTTTATACTTTTAACCAAACATAAATTGCATTTACTCTGTTTTAACCTTGACGAAATCAAAATATCTGTTATGATGAAATCAAATTTAACATTCCGGCAACGGATAGAGGCGTGGGTACATCAGTAAGAAAGCGGAGCCGCCGAACAGGCCATGAAGCTTTCCCAAAGGGGAACCACCGAAATCCCGGGCGGGACGGACGCTTTGGGGTTGGGCGCAGGGAGAATATCGCTGCGACTGTCACGGCAAAAGCCGTGAAGTGCTATCTTGAGAACACGCACCTAACGGGCGGCGAAGGCATAGCACATTCGCTGCCCGGTTTGTTTTAATCGAAAGGAGATTTGCCATGAAAAAAATGCTTGTATGCCTGATTGCCCTGATGATGCTTCTCCCCCTCGCTGCTTCTGCCGAAGGAAAATTGAAAGTCGGCATGGAATGCAATTACGCCCCCTTTAACTGGACACAGTCAGAGCCAAGTGATACGGCCGTGGCCCTGCCCGCCGGCGGCTATGCTGACGGCTACGATGTGCAGGTAGCCAAATACATCGCCGAAAAGCTCGGGATGGAACTGGAAATTGTCAAGACCGAGTGGGACGGCCTACCCCCCGCGCTTATGAGCGGGAAGATCGATATGATTATCGCCGGCATGAGCCCCACAGAAGAGCGCAAATTGGCCATCGACTTTTCCGATCCCTATTACGAAAGCAACCTCACCGTCGTGGTCAGAAAGGATAGCCCCTTTGCTTCCGCCAAGTCGCTCAAAGACCTTGCAGGCGCCAAGATTACCGGACAACTCAACACCTTCCACTACACCGTTATCGACCAGATTGAAGGTGTGCAAATGCAGGTAGCCATGGAAGACTTCCCCGCGATGGTCGTCGCCGTATCCTCCGGCCGCATCGACGGCTATGTGAGCGAAATCCCCGGCGCTATCTCCGCCGCCCTATCCAACCCCGACCTGACTTACCTTGTTTTTAATGAGGACGAAGGCTTTGCTTACGATCCTGTCAATACCACCATTGCCGTGGGCGTAAAAAAGGGCAGTGAGCTGACCGCCAAAGTCAACGAAGTGCTGGCGGAGCTTTCTGAAGAACAGCGCCAGGCTTGGATGGAAGAAGTCATCGCGCGCCAGCCGCTCAACTGATTGGCTTTTCCTTCCATGATTGGATCAACGATTAGGAGGGCATGATGCCGACAACCTTTTCCGGGTGGATCGTCTATCTATTGAACCAGTACAGCGGGCTGTTTCTTTCGGGCGTGAAGGTCACGATGCTGCTGGCGCTCACGGGCACGCTGGCTGGTTTCATCATCGGTCTTTTGATCGGCGTGGTGCGTACCATTGAACTGGCCCACGATGCCAGCTTTGCTAAAAAGGCCGGTCTTAAAGCCATCAAGGGCTTTTTGACCGCCTATATCGAAATATTCCGCGGCACGCCCATGATCGTGCAGGCCATGGTGGTCTACTACGGAGCCATGCAGTTTATGGGCCTTGATATCCCGGCCATGACAGCCGCCTTTCTTGTGATTTCGGTTAACACCGGCGCGTACATGGCCGAGATCGTGCGCGGCGGTATCCTTTCGGTGGACGTAGGCCAAAAGGAAGCCGCGCAGGCCGTGGGCATGACGCATTTCCAAAGCATGGTCAACGTAATCCTGCCGCAGGCCATCCGCAACATCCTGCCCTCGGTAGGCAACGAACTGGTGGTCAACATCAAGGATTCAAGCGTGCTTAACGTAATTTCAGTGACCGAGCTTTACTTTATTTCAAAATCCGCCGCAGGCACTTTCTACCGCTATTTTGAGGTATTCTTCATCACCGCCGTCATCTACTTTATTCTAACGTTTACGACCACACGGCTTTTGCGCCTGATAGAAAAGAAGCTGTCCGGCAGCAGCACCTACACCGTGTATGGCTCGCAGACCGATGTGAACGCTGAAATCGTGGTGCCTATCGCGCCCAGGGAGGAAACGCATGACGGACGCCATTGATATCAGAAACCTCAAAAAAAGCTTTGGCTCGCACGAAGTATTAAAGGGTATTGACCTTACCATTCAAAAAGGCGAATGCGTGTGTCTTATCGGCTCTTCCGGCTCAGGTAAAAGCACGCTGCTGCGCACGGTAAACCTACTGGAAACCCCGGACAGCGGCACCATCCTCTTAAACGGCGAAAACATACAGCAAATGCCAGCCAGCCGCCTGCGCGCGCGCGTGGGCATGGTGTTTCAGCAATTTAACCTGTTTGCCAACATGTCGGTGCTGGAAGGCTGCATGGCAGGCCCCATAAAAGTATTGAAAAAAAGCCGTGAGGAAAGCCGCGAAACAGCGCTAAAAACCTTGGAACAGGTGGGCATGCTGCCCTACCGCGACGCGCGGCCCCACCAGATATCCGGCGGCCAGAAGCAGCGCGCCGCCATCGCCCGCGCGCTGTGTATGGCGCCTGAAGTACTGCTGTTTGACGAACCCACCAGCGCTTTGGACCCCGAAATGGTAGACGAGGTGCTAAATGTCATCAGCAGCTTAAAAGGCAGCCTCACAATGCTTATCGTAACCCACGAAATGGCCTTTGCGAGGGATGCCGCCGACCGTGTCGCCTTTATGGACGGCGGTACGCTGGTGGAGATCGCGCCGCCCGACCTTCTCTTTTCTGCCCCCCAGAACCCGCGCACGCAGGCTTTTTTAGCCCGTACCATGCGGGGTTAGGCGCAGTGTTCAAGCTATTAACAAAATCAGCAAATTAATCATTGCGCCGCAAAGATTTTTGGCTGTTTATTCCAGCCTTTTGCGCCGCATTGGCGCTTTTTTTGTTTTTTGCTTGCTTCCTTGCGCATTAGATGCTTTAATAATATCCGCTCATGTGAGCGAGAAATCTACGGCGCAGTAGATTATTCTGAAATGACAAGGAGCGTAGAAATAATGATTATCGGAACCGTGAGGGAAAGAAAAGAGCATGAGTATCGCGTTGGACTGACTCCGGACAACGTCGCCACTTACATAAGTAACGGTCATCAGGTTTTAGTCGAAACCGGCGCGGGAGAAGGAGCGGGCTTGTCCGATGCAGAGTACAGGGATGTCGGGGCAAAAATCGTACAAACGATGGACGAAGTCTACAATTCTGTAGACATGCTGGTCAAAGTAAAAGAACCGCTGCCTGCTGAATATCCTCTCCTACGCCCCGGATTGATTCTTTTTGCTTATCTCCATTTGGCCGCTGACAAACCGCAGGCGGAAGCCCTCAAAACAAGACATGTAAAAGCCGTCGCATATGAGACGATTGAAGAGCATGGTACTTTACCGTGCTTGCGCCCGATGTCCGAAATAGCAGGCAGGCTTTCTATCCAGGAAGGGGCAAAGTATATCGAAAGTGCCTATGGCGGGCGCGGCATCCTTCTTGGCGGCATTCCCGGCGTAAAGCGCGGAAGCGTTGTTATTATTGGCGGCGGAACTGTTGGCACCTATGCAGCAAAAGCCGCGGTCGGCATGGGCGCGCAAGTGACCGTGCTCGACATTAATCTTGATCGATTGGTTTATCTGGAGGACATTTTTGGCACCGGGATTACTACGCTGTACGCATCCGAAAGAAACATCTCAAAATCGCTTTCAGGAGCCGACCTTGTGGTGGGTACGGTGCTTGTTCCCGGTGGCTCCACCCCCAAGCTGGTACGCCGTGAACACTTAAAACTCATGAAACGCGGCGCGGTAATTGTCGATGTCGCCATTGACCAAGGCGGGTGCTTCGAAACCTCGCATGTGACCTACCATGACAATCCTGTGTTCATTGAAGAGGGTATCGTGCATTACTGCGTGGGCAATATGCCCGGCGCTGTTCCAAGAACATCAACCATCGCCCTTACCAACGCTACCCTTCGTTATGGTTTGCAGATTGCCAATCTTGGCCTTGAAGAAGCCGCAAGAAGAAGCAGTTCCATTGCCAAGGGAGTCAATTTCTACGACGGCAGATGTACCAGCGCAGTTGTAGCAAAAGCATTAGGCGAAGAATATTTCGACCTGAACCACTTAATCACTACAGTGTAATAACTCCAGCTTTGCTCAGGGGACTAGTATCAGAAAAATGCTGTCCGTTTCGCCTCTCTCCCCTTATACTCTAGCTAAATGACAAGGATCATGTTCCTTGTCATTTTTGATTAAATTCAAAAGCGTTTGACTCATGAAAATAAGGGTATCCTTTCCTTGTATCTTTTTTACTAA
>CAYFTJ010000054.1:0-8151 GCA_964346155.1 uncultured Oscillospiraceae bacterium | reverse complement strand
TTAGAATAGCCTCTTTATCGCAGCGAATTTTTCTGTTTGGCAAAGCCTGATGAAGCAGGCTATGTGGACCCTATTCCGACTGAATTAGGCACAGCCAAAGAGGAAAAGATGCGTGAGAAAAGGTTAATTTAAAGATGAAGTATTAATACTATATCAGATAAAAACCGGGAGATTTCCAAAGAAATCTCCCATCAGATTGGGTGGTTGCATCAGACGAACAGTCCTCTATTGCTTTATCGCTTATTCATATTGGGCTTTACTTCCGGCGGAATGGGGCACTCATACTTTTTGCCGCCGCTCGCTCTTTCAAACTCCGCCTTTGCCCGGGCGATATAGTCGGGGTTATCCACGGCACGCTTTGCGGCATCAGCCATTACTTCGGCAGCGTACAGCATGCCTTTCACAGCAATGCCCGCCTTGCCTTGCGATACCGCCTGCCAGGAATGAAGCGCCGTTCCCGGTACAAAACAAGCAACGCTTATCTGGGCAGTTGGTACACAGTGGCTGCAATCACCCACGTCAGAGGAGCCGGGAATGTTAATCTCCTTATACTCATAGGGCACCACGAAATTAGCCATCGGCTGGTCTCTCAGCCGCTCAACAGCATCCGCCTTCACCGCTTCGCTCAGCGGCAACATCGACAGGTCGTTGCGCATATCATCGACGTTGACCGTCTTTTTCATCTTGTTGGCAAAGGCAATCTCCTCCTCTGTATAAGTAGGCAGGGGGATGGCTTGCAGGCTTTCGTATAGCAAAGCTTCCAAGACGCTGTTGCTCATGACGTTGGAACAGGCCTTGTCAAAGACAATTTCTACTTCCGTTTCGTTCATCAGGGCGGCGCCCCGGGCGATATTGTTCACCCGCTCGTACAGTTTTTTCACTTTTTCGTTGTTAATGGAGCGTATCAGGTACAGCACCTCGGCATGGCTTTGCACAACGTTGGGTGATGTGCCGCCGGTGTCGGTCACGGCATAGTGTACCCGGTCACAGTCTTCCATATGCTCACGCATGTAGTTGACGCCCATGTTCATCAGCTCCACCGAGTCAAGGGCGCTGCGTCCCAAGTGCGGGGAGGCCGCGGCATGGGCAGAAGTGCCCTTAAACCGATAATACACTTGGCAGTTGGCTTGCAGGGAGCCTACCATCACCGCATGAGAGCTGCCCGGATGCCAGGTGAGCGCGATATCCAGCGGGTCAAACACCCCAGCCCTTGCAAGGTAAGCCTTGGCAGAGCCGCCTTCTTCCGCGGGGCAACCCACCAGCACCACCGTGCCTTCCTTGTTGTTTTCTTTTAAATAATCTCTTAAAAGCAGCGCCGCGCCCACCGATGCCGTCCCTAAAAGACTATGGCCGCAGCCATGGCCGTTGGGGTTACCTTCAACAGGTTTTTTCACATCCAGGAACGCCTCCTGGCTCATGCCGGATAGGGCATCAAATTCCGCCAAAAAGCCAATCACGGGCTTTCCCTTGCCCCAGGTGGCGGTAAAGGCCGTGTCAATATCGGCAAGGCCGGTAACAATATCAAAGCCCTCGTCCTTCAATAGCCCCGTCATCGCTTCCACCGAGCGGTACTCGGCAAAGCGTATCTCGGCATAGTCCCAGATTTGAGCGTTGAGTTTTTCTAACTTTTCACTATACTTTTTTATCATACTCTATCCTTTCTGTTGTTAATTTCCAAAGAAAACCGGTGCCGCGCATCAAATAAGCGCGGCACCGGAAAAGTTCAATCAATAGGCCAGCCTAATAGGTGCCGCTAAAATTTATCAGGCAGCGTCCTTTTTGTTCATAGCAATAGCGGAGCCTGCGCCCACAACCAGAGAGCCAACCATGATGGCTAAAGCTATCCACAGCGCCGTTGTTACACCGCCCGGGACAATCAGCGTGCTGATAAACATACTCAAAAGGGCAAAGTAAATAACGCTGGTAATCGTATAGGATAGCGAATAGTTGGGCAGCGCCTCGGTTTCAAAGTCGGGGTCGCAAATTCTCAGCAACAGAACACCCGTTAAGAACACGCCGGTGGCCATGCCGAAGGTGGAAATCATCATTTCAAACCATGCGCCTTTTAAGAACTTCTTGCAGAAGAAGAACAGCATGAAGAAGGTAAGAAGCCAACCCACAGCGCACATGAACAGAATAGGCACAATGTAGGCGGCAACTGCCTTGATGGGCAGGGTGGCGATAGCGGCAATGATGGCAAACTCGGTAAAGGTGCCGGATACCTTGCTTTTTACCTTGCCGTCTACCAGGAAGTCTACCTTCAGTTTATTCATGATGCCCCAGATGCCGAACATGATAATCATGCCATAAGCCCATACGGAAATGCTTTTGAGCACCGGGATGTTTAAACTCTTGGCAACGGATACCGCACCGTAGGCCAGCATGCAGGCAAGGAAAATCAAAGCCGCATGGAAAGCCACGGTGTCCAAGGAAGAGGAAGAAGTGGTTTCACGGCCAAGGGAACCCTGCTTGGCAGGATCCTTTTCAAAGCCTACACGGATGGGCTCGGGAATATCGGCAGGCTTTTTTAATAGAGCCGTTTGCCCGTGGCGAGCAGCCCAGTTAATCGCAGCGATGCCGATAATGATGCCGCCCACCAAGCCAAAGGTAGCCGTGGTGGTGGCCACACCCTGAGAAGTCTGGGCATAAGGCAGGTTAAGCGCGCCCAGCATATTGCCCAAGGTACCGGCCGTGCCGTGGCCGCCTACAAAGCCGATTCCCAGCTCAATGCCGAACACATCGTAAAAATCATAGCTGTTTTTAAACAAAAGATGGGTACCAAAGCCCAGAGCAAACTGCATCATGGACACGGCCAAGCCGATACCAATCAGGGGAAGCACGCTTTTAATCATGCTGCCCGTGCCGGCGCCATCCTTGCCACCGCCCAAACGAAGACCCAGCGGAACAGAGGCCACCACCGGTACGATAAATACGCCGGGGAGTAAGCTGTAGATGGCAAACCACTCATTGGGTACACCTAAAAAACGAAACACATCCAGTACCTGTGGCCCCAGCAACAGCAGTAAGAAACCACCAATAACAGAGGCGGGCATAAAGGTCTTTTGAAAAATTTTTACCTTAGCGCGCAGGAATACACCCAGTAAAAGAAACGCGCCTAAAAGTCCCAGACTTTTGATGAGATCAGCAAGCATTGCACCAGTCATGATGCGCCTCCTTCTCGCAAATTATTGCGAATAATAAGATTTTTATACAATCATAATATACACTAAAGAAAATTTTGTCAAGTTTTTTTCTGCACGGGCTAAAATAATTATACCATCGGCCTGACTAAACATAAATTTTCCTTAAGAAAAAACAACAAAAAAACAACGCCCCTTCCAACAAGAAGAGGCGCTTAAAGGTAAATCGCATCTTGTATTTATATTACACAAGATGATGTTTGAACGCGCAGCCCAAATATTCTTTGACCGAATGAATAGGCTCTGTTTCTTACAAATCCACAAACTGTAATAGCAGCTTCAGCACATCTTCCATGTCTCTGATATCCACCATTTCACAGGCGGAGTGAATGTAGCGGCTGGGAATGGACAGGGTACCGGTGGGAATACCGGCTCTGGCCTGCTGAATAGCGCCGCCGTCGGTGCCACCATAGGGCAGCACTTCACGCTGTACATTCACACCCGCCTTTTCGGCGGCTTCAAACAGGGCATCTCGAATCACGGGTGAAGAGATCATGGAGCGGTCCAGGAACTTAACGGCGGGACCATCACCAAGGTTGACGGCGGGGAACTTCACTTCAGGGGTGTCGGCCGTTCCGGTCACGTCAATGGCAAGGCCCCAATCAGGGTTGACCTTGTAGGCGGCAACGGTAGCGCCGCGAAGGCCTACTTCTTCCTGGGCGGTAAAAACACCGATGATGGTGTGCTTCTGGTTTTCTGCGTACAAAAGCAGCTCAACCAGCACAGCACAGGCTGAGCGGTTGTCCATGGCGGGGCCCGCGACGCGGTGCTTGCCCACATCAAACACGGTGGGGGCGTACACGCACATATCGCCCACCTGCACCATCTTTTCAGCTTCTTCCTTGTCTTTGGCGCCGATATCGACAAACAGGTCGCTAAACCGGGGATGGCCTTCCTTCACAGGCTGAATGACGGCCACACCCTCCACCCCATTTTCAAAGACAACGTGGCGGGCATCGGTGCGGTGCAGGTTGACGCCGCCAACGGGCATCACCCGCAGAAAGCCTTCTTTTTCGATACTCGTTACCACAAGGCCGATATGGTCCATGTGGGCCGCAAACATGATACGGCGGCCGTTCGGGTCGGTGCCCTTTTTTTCGACAATCAGGTTGCCAAGAGCGTCCACCTCGACAGAGTCCACATGGCCGGCCAGCAAAGTCTTGATGGTTTCCACCACATGGTGTTCGTTGCCCGTTGGGCCCCAGGGCTCCAGCAGCGTTTTTAAGGTATTGCGCAGCATAATTTATTTTACCTCCCTTGTTTTTAAGAAAGCGTCGAGGAGCGCGTATTGCGCATCGACATCATCAAGCGAGCACACGCTCGATGGGGAATGAATGTAGCGGCAGGGTACGGACAGCACCACCGTGCGGCAGCCTTTGCCTGCCCTTTGGAAGCTGCCGGCGTCGTTACCGCCGGTAATTCCCTGTTTCACCTGGTGGGAAATGCCCTGCTCTTTGGCAATAGCCAGCATTTCTTTAAACAGCTTCCTATCGGCAACGCTGGCCCTGTCCATGAAGCTGACGGCCACGCCCTGATTGACCGAGCACACCTTGAAACGCTCGGGAATATCGCCCAAATCGTTGGCGGAGGTGCCTTCCAAAATGACCGCGATGTCCGCCTTTGCGGCAAAGCCGGCGCCCATGGCGCCCCGCATGCCCACCTCTTCGTTGGTGGTAAAGCACACGGTCAGGTCGCAGTCATAGTCGTTTTGAAGAACACGCAGAAGGTTGTAGCAGCCCACACGGTCGTCAAGGGCCTTGGAAACAACTATGCCTTCGCCAAGAGGCTCAAAGGCCACATCAAAGTAGGCATAGGTGCCGATAGGGCACAGACGCTCTGCCTCTGGTTTGTCTTTGGCGCCGATATCGATGTATAAGCCCCTGTAATCAAGCGCCGTCTCACGATCGGTTGGCGACTGCAGATGAATGGCCTTTGCGCCAATCACGCCCTTCACATCGCCCAGTACCACCCACTTGGAAATAATCACCCGTGGGTCAATGCCGCCAATGGGCCGAAAGCGCAGCATACCGTCTTCGGTATGACCAACGACAATGAAGCCCACTTCGTCCATGTGCGCGGCAAGGGCGACGCGGGGGCTACCCTCAGAAGCGCCCGGTTTGTGGGCAACCACGTTGCCTACTTTGTCAATATGCACATCATCGCAGACCAATTTGCAAGCGGTCAGGATGGCCTTGCGAACGGCGTGCTCATCGCCCGACGCGCCGTTTAATTCACATAAGGTTTTCAGGTCCATAGTTCATCCTCCCACTCTTTTTTGGCAGCGCAGCAGAAAGCCGCAATGAGGCGCCCGCCTTCTTTTAAGGTACGCATATCAAACAGCTCCACCGTGGTATGCATATACTTCAAGGGCAGCGACAACAGCGCCATGGGGATACCCGCGCGAGTAATGCCGATACGGTCGGCATCGGTGCCTGTTCTGCTTGGAGAAACGCTTGATTGCACAACCACGTTTTCCTTTTCCGCTACTTCCATCAGCTTTTTGCGAAGCACAGGCTGAATAAAGGGGCCAATGGCGCTGTCAAGACCCACCAGGTCGCTGGTAGCTTCCTTGGGCGCGTCGGGGGTAGAAGCGTGGCACACATCCAGCGCCACGGAAAAATCAGGATCTATCTCAAAAGCGGCGGTCATTGCCCCATAAGCGCCCACTTCTTCCTGGCTGGTAGCGACAAAGTACAAATCGGCTTCGTGCGTCCTGCCTTGAAGCAATTTTAGCGCCTCATAGAGGATGGCGACGCAGGCCCTGTCGTCGGCGGTTTTGGTGGTATAGCGGCCGTTTTTCAGTTCCACAAAGCGGTGCTCCAGTTGGATGAGGTCGCCAACTTGCACAAGCTCTTTGACTTTGTCGTAAGGCATGCCAAGATCCACCGCCAAATCATCGCGCTTGTAGTTTTTCTTCTGTTCCTTGTCGCTTAAAATATGGGGCGGCTTTGCCCCCACTACGCCAAGCAGCACTTCTTTTCCATATACCCGCACCCTCATACTGGGGAGGATGCGCGGGTCTACCCCGCCGATGGAGCCCATACGCAGGCTGCCGTCTTCTTCGATTTTGGTCACATTGAGGCCGATTTCGTCAATATGGGCGGCAAACATGATTCTGGGACCATTGCCCGTGCCTTTTTTGTAGCCAACCACGCTATTTAGCGGGGTCATATGTACCCTGTCGCACAGCGGCTCAAAGGCATCCGCCACATATCGCGCGACCTCTTGTTCGTTGCCCGATAAGCCGGGCTTGAACGTAACTTCGCGCAAAAAGTCTTCGATTTGCATTCAACCCTTCCTTTCTATGCCCTATAAGGCTTTACAGTATTGTATATTATATCACCGAATATACACCAAAACAACCAAAAAACTGCCCAAAAAAACAGGCTTCAGGCGGATTTTTAAGCACCCCTATGTTTGAACGTTCGTGCGCTTCCGATTGATACTACAAATACTTACTAAAAGCCCTGAAATGAACCACCGCGGCCGATAGCACAAACAGGTGCCAGATAACATGGTTGTATTTAAACTTTTGGGATTTATAAAAAATCGTCCCCAGGGTATAAAGAAGGCCGCCCAGCAGCAAGAGCACGCCAAACTGCCAGTATTGATAAGTAACCAAGGGCTTTATCATGAGCACGGCCATCCAGCCCATGCCGATATATAGAAGCGTGGAAAGCTTCAGGTGCTTATCCATCTTGTTTTTAATGGCCACCTTGTAAATGGTGCCAAGGATGGCCATCGCCCACATAACAACCAAAAAAACTACCCGTTTCCATCCGCTGGTTAAAAGCAAAATGGGCGGCGTATAGCTGCCGGCGATAAAGTAATAGATGGAGATATGATCGAAAACCCTTAAAACAGACTTAGCCTTTTTGTGCTGAATGGCATGGTACAGGGTGGACATTAAAAACATGAGAATAAAGCAGCCCCCGTAAATGCAGTAGGCCACAAGAGCAGTCACGTTTTTTTGATCAATGCTGCGCAAAATAAGCATCACCAAAAACACCACGCCTAAGACCACCCCGATACCGTGGGTAATGGCGTTCCAAATTTCAAGGACAATTCTGTCTTTTGCGTTTAACAGTTTTTCTTTCATCGCATAAACACCTCTTCTGTTCCTAATTATAACACAGAATTTAAAAGAGAATGTAAAAAAATCAAACGTGCCTCTCATGCGTCTACCCTGCCAATTGATAAACTGCCGCCAGCCAAGCGCATACTTGCATTTTTCCTTTACATTTAGTACAATTTATAAGCCGTAGTTAAGCGGGTCCCGTGCGATTTCATGGCGTGAACCCTGTCAGGTCCGGAAGGAAGCAGCAGTAAGCGTATGTTGAGATGTGCCGCGGACAAACCTGTTTGACTGCGGTATTTTTGTATGAATTTACGTCTAATTAAAAAACCAGATCCTAAAAAGCATCCGGTTTTTTGTTTATATTCGTTTTTTATCTGTTACTGCCAAAATATATAAGCGCCAGCATCCCCGGCCCTGTATGCGCGCCAATGACTGGGCCAATTTGCGCAATGTCAATCTGAGCCTCAGGAAAATTTTGAATAACGGCGTCCTTTAACATCTTTGCAGCTTCCGCGTCGTCTCCATGCCCGACAATAACGGACGGGCTTATATCCGGCAGCCAGCCTTCTTTCATCTGCTTAATCTTCTCAGAAACGGCTTTGCGTCTTCCTTTGCATTTTTGCACAACAACCAACTCACCTTTGGCATTCATATGAAGAAGCGGCTTAATGTTTAGAATGCCTCCCGCCACAGCCGTTATGGAGGAAACCCTGCCGCCCTGTTTCAGATGGTCAAAATTATCCACCATAAACCAGTTACATACCTTTAATTTGGTTTGTTCGCTCCATGCGGCAAGTTCCTCAATTTTCCATCCTTTTAGCTGCTTTTGAGCAGCCTCACCCACCAAAAGAGATTCCCCTACCGAAGCGGTGA
>CAYFTJ010000053.1:0-8406 GCA_964346155.1 uncultured Oscillospiraceae bacterium | reverse complement strand
ACATGAAAATATTCATGCAATTTATTTTTGACAGCTAGGTGGTTGTCTCCACGCAGCCCTACTACCCACTTTTTATGGTCATGACTTTCCCAAGAATAGGAAATAAAAACTCGCGGCGTTTTGTTATTTTCCTTCATTTCTTCCATAATAGAATAATCACCTTTCAATATGCTTTGTGTTCAGCGCTGATGCTTTGAGCGTTGGTAATACCAGCAAAGAGAATAAATAGACAAAGCTATTAAGGGTTCTTTTGTCAAAAGTTTCAACAAGATTGTTTTTACAATCGGTTATGTTCTAATAAACTTGGGTTACATTTTTAATTTCTACATTGATTAGACAACTAAAATCTATTTCGGAACACAATCACGGAAAAATTTTGGCTAATTAAAGAAGAAATAAGACCTAAAATTGGCATTGCCAATACTATATCAAATAAAAAAGTCCAGTGCAATTTGAAAAAAACTAAATTCTGCACATCTGATGCCAGCACATATTTTACTTCAAATTCTTTCCCACAAACAATATTTATCTTAGTTTTCTTTCCCTTCTTGCATAAATTCTTCAAGATTAAGAACAGTAAAACCCTTTTCCCCGCCCTCTTTGGGCGAAAGAACAACGCGCGCCCGCTGGCCCGCTTGAAGGCTCAGGGGCTTATCCAGGGCAGCGTACATGCCCTGCTTTCCAAACGCTTTTTCCTCTCCATACCAAATATCGCCCCTTGCGTAACAGAGTTTGTATTCACCTTCCGGCAGCCTTGCCGTGGCGCTTTCCCCCGCCCTTGCAAAAAGGAAGCAGGCTTTGGCTCCAGTTTGGTTGTCTACCAGGAAGGCATAGGCACTTCCGTCTTCAGGTGCGGCAAACACGAGTTCGCAGTCCCCCTCACTTTCCATGAAAACGCCCGACTCGGGAAGGGCTTGAGCGCCGTCAAGCAACTCAGCTTTTTCCAAGGCGCCAAAGCGGTCGCCCAGGTCCTTGTATACTTCAAGCGCTTCTATGTACTTTCCCTTAAGATTCAATTTTTCCGCATCCAAATAGCTTTGATAACGGAGGTACTCATCACTTAGCCAAAGATAGAGGTAATTTTCTATAATGTCTTGGGCTTCCTTCATATCTCCTTTTTGAAACAGCACATGAGCGTCTTCCAAATCCTTGCAGGGGGCAAAGGTCACCAGCTTTTCCGACACCCAGCATGTTTCGATTTGCGGGTGCTCGAGCCTAACCCAAAAGCCTTCTTTTTCTATAACGGGATAGCTTTCTCCCACTTGCAGGGAGCCTACTTTTTCGTTTTCACCGGAGGGGCCGGAACGCAGGTTACAGCCACTGATGCCCGTGGCAACGCCAAGGTACTTCGTCCTGCTGACGGGTTCATAATTGCCGGAAGTTTCAAATCCTGAAAGCTTTTTTAGCAAAAACTTTTCACCATTTATTTCAACGGAGATGATGGCGTTTTTCACCCACAAAGGAGACCAGGTCAGCATAGCCGGACCGGCCGCTTCAAGCACGGCATCATCCTTAGTAAACTCCCAACCTTCTCGATGATAAAGGCTGAGCAATTGATTGAACATCTGGTTGGCCCTGGATACGCTTTGAGCCCCTCCGGCAGACAGCTTCCGGCTTGTCCAGAGCATATTGCAAAGGGGCAAATCGTTTAAGCCCTCCCGCAAGGGAACGCTTGCTGTAAGCAAAGCCACAGCACCCTTATGGGCTATCTTTAGCTTGACTGACGCTTCACCTTCCTTGGGGCTATGGAACCTGACAACGTGTTCTTTGGGAAAATAGGTTTCCTGCGCCTGCGCGCCTACGCCTGATAAAAGTAGTAAAACCAATAAAAAAATCAAAATCTTTTTCATAGCATCCTCCAGCATGGCTATCATAGCAACTTTCATCTTGGGCTTCAAGACTTGGTTGCACTTTGGAGCGTGAATACGGTAAAATAGGGAAGATGATTAAAGGAGGATTTTCATGAAGCGCTTTTTACTTTTATTCATGAGCCTTATTTTTGTTTTACTTATAGTCTTTTCCGGCCTTTCGGAAACGGAACTGCATACGGAGATACCCAAACTTCTTAGGTTTACTCAAGAAACCGTTCGCGAACCCGTGGCGGATAAGATACATATTATTCGTACTTACCCCACCACCTCCAGCCCCTTGGTGGACGCGCAAATCGCCGCCGCTATCGACAACTTCTATGAGCAGGACAGGGTGCATTTACCCAAACACAGCGGCCGTGATCAGCACGAGCTTAATATCGGCGCGGAAATCTACATCAGCGGCACCAAAATGATGGGCTTTCTTGTCCTTTCCCAATATTCAGCAGGCAATGAGCTGAAGTTTGTCCACCACGATTCCTATCTTTTCGATATGGAAACAGGCGAAGCGGTGACTGTCGGCGACCTGCTGGATAACAGCAAAGAGGCAAATGACTTGCTGCAAGCCGAAGTATGCAGGCAGTTGCTCGACTATTTTCCCAACGACGAAGCAGATACAAACGCGCTTGATACTTTAAGTTCCATTGATGCCCTGCGCTCTCTCCAGCCCCAGCTTAGCGCCGCCACCCTGCGCCTTAGTTTTCACGCGGGCAGGCTGTATGAAGGGCGGGAAAGCCTGATGCACGTGATTATTCCCTACAAAGCATTAAGCCCTTACATGACCCCCTTGGCCATTTCGCAAACCGACAACAGCCGTTATCCCAAAGTCGCACTTACCTTTGATGATGGGCCGGGCAAAGTAAGCAAGCGTGTCCTTCAATCACTTCAACTCCATGGCGCCAAAGGCACTTTTTTCCTGGTGGGCAAAAACATCAAACCCCATAAGTACATTGTTTTAAGGGAGCAAAATGCCGGGCATTCCCTACAGGACCATTCTTGGTTACATGGCTATAAAATGAAAACCAAAACCATTTTAGAAGAAAAAGAACTTTTCCGTACCACCTTATGTGACATCATCGGCCTTTATCCCAAATTTTTAAGAGCGCCGGGCGGCTATCAAGCGTCCTATTCCAAGGCCAATGTCGGGTATCCCCTTGTCCACTGGTCAATAGACAGTGAAGACTGTAAAGAAGAGACCACCCACAACAGACTGGTCGTGCGCATCGGCCGACATCCTAAAAACGGCGACATTGTCTTAATGCACGACCTGACGCCTTCACTGCCCGCCGCATTATCATATGCGCTGGAAACCCTTACAGCAAGAGGCTTTATGTTCCTAACGGTTGATGAGCTGTTTTTAGACAGCGGCATTGAACCCCAGCCCAACCTTGTCTACTGGAGCACCCAGCGCTACCAGGAACCAAATGATTTTCAGGAGAAAATGCCATGAGCCGGCTTGGAAATTTACTGCGCATAGAGCGCACAAGAAAAAAACTCAGCTTAAAGCAGGTGGCAAAGCTGTCGGCGGTGAGCGAAAAATATTTGGCCGATGTAGAAGCGGGCAAGCGCATCATTTCGGATAAGGAAGCCCGGCGAATTCTTGACAAGATGGGCGCGGACAGCCCCACCGCCGCCGAGTTTTCCATGGAGCAGATCGCAAGCACCGTGGATTTGCATTCCGCCGCTCCCATCCAAAGAAAGATTGAGGCCCAAAGAATAAGGGCTCCCAAAGAAAAGCAAAGTCCAACTGAAAAAGTGACCGGCTCCATCTGGCTGGATGCCCTTTCTTCGGTCATTCGCTCGGTGCCAATATACAACGCCGCCATGAAAGAAATCGGCAACCGCCTTTTGCCCGTGGAAAAGGGAAAAATCGAAGGCGCTCCCGCCGACAAGGTCTTTTACTACCAAGCCCCCGATAATTCCCTGCAAGGCTTTCGGGTGAAAAAGGGCGACCTTTTGCTTATCATTCCGCAAAACATGTCGGAGGACGGAGCATTGATGCTGGTGAAAACCGCTTCCGCCTTGACCCTTCGTATGGTGAAAACCTTGCCCCGCTTTCAGGTGATGCTACAAGCTTTTGATGCTTCCTTCGACAGCGAAATCGTTAACTTGGCAGACGTTACCTTCATGGGAAAAGCCGTCCGCCTAGAAGCGGAATTATAACTCTTTGTTCCCAGACTGATATTTATGAAAGGAGCCACCATGTCAAATTTAACCCCTACCCTTCACAACACCGCCAAACAGGGCGATTTTGCCCGCACCGTCCTGATGCCGGGCGACCCGCTGCGCGCGAAATTCATCGCGGAAACCTACTTGGAAAACGCCCGCTTGGTCAACAATGTGCGTGGCATTCACGGCTACACCGGCTTATACAAAGGAAAAGAAGTATCCGTCATGGGTTCGGGCATGGGCATTCCATCCATCGGCATCTATTCCTACGAGCTATACAACTTTTACGGCGTGGAGCAGATTATCCGCGTGGGTTCGGCAGGCGTTATCAGCCCCAAATTGCAGGTGCGGGACCTGGTTATCGCTATGAGCGCCTACACCAACTCAAATTACGGCAACCAGTTCGGGTTTGACGGTACCCTTGCTCCCTGCGCAGACTATGGCATGTTGCGGGCTGCCACCGATTTAGCCGAAGAAAAAGGCATGCACACCATGGTTGGCCCTGTCTTTTCCACCGATATTTTTTACAACGCCGCCAATCCCCTGCCCACCTTGCAAAAACTGGGCGTTTTGGCGGTGGAAATGGAAGCCTACGGCCTGTACTTAAACGCCGCCGTGGCGGGCAAAAAAGCCCTGACCCTTTTGCAGATATCCGACAACCCCTTTACCGGCGAATCGCTCACCCCCCAGGAAGTGCGGGAAACCTTTACCCAGATGATGGAAATCGCCCTGGAAATCGCATGAACATCTTGGTCAGCGCCTGTTTAATGGGCCTTTGCACCCGCTACGATGGTCAGTCAAAGCCCCATGAGGGCGTGTTGGAGTTAGCCCAAAAACACACCCTAATCCCCGTCTGCCCCGAGCAATTGGGCGGCTTGGATACGCCCCGCCCGGCGGCCGAGATACAAAAAGACGGGCGGATTGTAAATGTTTTAGGTCAAGATGTAAGCGCGGCTTACGCGCTTGGGGCGCAAATGGCACTCAATATCGCCCAAAGCGCCCGCTGCAAGTTAGCGATACTCAAATCCCGCAGCCCTTCCTGCGGCAAAGGCCAGGTGTATGACGGCAGCTTTCAAGGCATCTTGAAGGACGGCAATGGAGTGTTTGCCGCTTTGTGTATACAAAACGGTTTAGCTGTCTATACCGAATACGAGATTAAAAGCTTATAGAAAGCGGAAATCCCTTAAAGAAAGTAATCATCGGAGCGGGCAGCCTTCCGTTTTCGCGCATCTTTCCTTTTTCATCCACCAAGGCGTATTTGACGTACGAGCCGCCAAAATCGCACACCAGACAGGTTTTCATGTGTTTCCTCTCGTTTTAACAGCAAAAAAACGGGCGGATGGCCGCCCGTAATCGTTTGTTTTATCTTTTAATCAACAATACCGTCACGTCGTTGACGTTGGTGCCGGTGGGGCCGGTCATGATCAGGCCATCCACGGCTTTAAGGCCCGTATAGGCATCATTATCATCAAGGATTGCCTGGTAAGAAAGCCCTGCCTTTTCAAACGCGGCCAGGGTGTTTTCATCCACATAGCCGCCGGCAGCATCGGTGGGGCCGTCGGTTCCGTCTGAGCCAAGAGAAAATAGGCAGGTGTCCTTGCACTGGCTTAAGAGTTTAGCGCCGCTGAGGGCCAGCTCCTGGTTGCGCCCGTCTTTTCAAGTAAAGTGCCCACCAAGGCGCCTAAGATGATGACGATACCGATTGATCTGAATGTCGAAGAGAAACCGTCGCCAATGACGCCAGGGATGTCCTTGAGGGGAATGCCCGCCACCACCGCAAACAGGAGCGCCACCATCATGATAGAAAGGAAGGCGTGCACCTTGAATTTGGAGATGAGCAGGATCATGATAACGACTGCGATAGCAAAGGCTATCAAAAGTGGTATGCCGGTCATAATACATAACCTCATATTTTGTTAAAAACAATATAACAGACGGTAAAGTATGCGTCAAGAAGGTTTTGTAAAGTTATTGTAAAATACATACCAAATGTCCTATGAATTTTTCATTTAAAAGGCCTTTTTAACCGGAATAATGGTTTTTTCTGTTTTTCAATGTTTGTTCCTTATAATTGATGATACAAACCCTGTGTTTTTTGGTCACCTTTTCTGTCATTCACAAGGCTATTTTTTTGCCCTATGATGGTGAAAAGTAAATCAACTTGATATTTTGAAGGAGGTCGCTTTGTTAAATTACGAGCAGCTTTTGCTGGATGAAATGGTGCTTGCCCTGGGCTGTACCGAGCCCATCGCCATCGCCTTAGCGGCGGCGGGCGCTGGGCAAGTGCTGCCTGAGGAGCCGCATACCATTGACGTTCATGCATCGGGTTCGATTATCAAGAACGCCAACTCGGTCCATGTGCCCCATTCGGGGGGGCGGCAAGGCATTTTTATCAGCGCCGCGCTGGGAGCGCTTGCCAAGCATCCCGAAAGGTCGCTGCAAGTGTTAGAGGGTGTAACGCCGCCCATTCTTGAAAAGGCCGTACAAATGGTGGAAGAGGGCAAGGTGCGTTTGCATCACCAGGAAAATGTGGACAATGTCTATATTCGGGTGGAACTGCAAGGCCAAAACCACCGGTCAAGCGCCATCGTTTCAAAAAGGCACAACCGTCTCAGTTTCCAGTCGCTGGATGGCCAGGTGCTTGAATCTTTGGATGAAGAGCTTGAAGAACAAAAGAACGCCGAAGATTGGAGCGAAGTGACGCTCAAAGGCATTTATCAGTGGGTGAATGACCTGTGCTTTGAAGAAAGGCCAAGGCTTAAAGAGCTCATGGAGCAGGAAATCCAAACCAACCTTGGCATTGCAAAGTTAGGACTGTCCCAGCCCTTTGGGCAGGAGGTGGGCAGAACTATCCTGGAAATTTCCGAAGGCGACTTAATTAAGGAAGCCATCGCCCATGCCGCCGCGGGCTCGGATGCCCGTATGGCCGGCTCGGACGCGGCTGTGACCATCAACGCGGGCTCGGGCAACCAGGGCATTACGGTGTCAGTACCCATCATCTACATCGCCCAAAAATCGGGCAAAAGCCACGATCTGCTGCTAAGGGCACTCACCTTCTCCAACTTGGTGGGGCTGTATCAAAAACAGTTTATCGGCAAGCTATCAGCCTACTGCGGAGCAGTCAGCGCCGCTGCCGCCTGTGTGTGCGGGGTTGCCTACCTGCAAGGCTACGACTATGCCACCATAGAAATGGCCCTGTCCAACACCTTGGGCTCGGTGGGCGGGTTGGTGTGCGACGGAGCCAAAGGCTCCTGCGCCAAGAAGATTGCCTCCGCCCTGGCTGACGCTTTCCTGTCGCTCAACATGGCCAGAAAGGGCCTTGCTTTTAAGGCGGGCGACGGTGTTGTCGGCGCAGACATCGACGAAACCGTGCGGAATTTCGGCCGCATCGCTTATGAAGGCATGGTTTCTACCGATCAAACCATCCTCAACATCATGACCGGATATTTAAACGAACAATCCGCAAATTAGACCTCCGCTGTTTGGTATTGCCACTCGCCTTGAAGGACAGGTGGCGGTTTTTTATGCCGAAAACCGCCTGAAAACCACAAGTACGGCCTTAAGTTTACAAAGCGCAAACACACAACGATATTGTTTTGAACATTTCTTTGTTATCCTGTAACCATTACCTGATGAGGAGGGAAAAAGTAGTGAACATACAGTTATTGGGTTTGTTGGTTTGCGCTTTATTGTTTTTCTTTTTAATTGTTCAAAAAAGGTTCAGAAAGTGGAAGAAAGCCGGGCTTGTGTTGGTGTCGTTTGCGCTGACGCTTTTCATGGCCTTTCAATACATCGTGCCGTTTAATACTAATCTCAGTTTAAAGTAGCGCATAGATTGTAGGGAATTTTTTGATTTGGCAAAGCTTTGTGAAGGAAGCATAGCGGCGCTATGTTGACTGAGCAAAGCAAAGACAAATCGGAAAAGGCACACAAGATAAAGCTGATTTAGGCTGAGATTAGTATAAAGCTGCCCTAAAGCCAAGCGGCAGCCTGGAGGTCGCAAGCGATACCATCTATTATCGGTATGAATGCGCCGACACCCAAATGCGCACGCACGGAAATCAAAGGGAAATCCCCGTGAAAGTATGGTATCCCAAAGGCGCCAGAGCCAATCAGCACCCCCTGTTTTTATTTTCCCCGGGGTCTTTTGGTGTCGCCGAATCCAATGAAACCTTGTTTTTGGAACTGGCTTCTCAAGGATATGTAGTGATGGGCTTAAGCCACCCCTATCACTCCTTTATGAGCCCCATGTCCGATGGGAAAACCATTTGGATTGATTCCGCTTTCCGAAAAGCCGCCATGAGCATGCAGGGCACCGAGGATCTGAAAGGCACTTTAGCATTGCTCAAAGAATGGACTCAGCTGAGGG
>CAYFTJ010000052.1:0-9181 GCA_964346155.1 uncultured Oscillospiraceae bacterium | reverse complement strand
GAGGTAGTTTTGACAATTAGAGAAAAATATTCGGAATTAATTAAATATATCGAACAATCAAATTCGGGAGTTGCTGCAGCCAGAAATCTTGCAATACGATGTGCAAATGGTAAATATATTCTTCCTTTAGATGCTGATGATTTAATTGATAAAGACTACATAAAAAAAGGAGTGGATGTACTCGCCAATTCTCCTGAAGTTAAGGTGGTTTACGGAGGAGCTTACTATTTTGGAGCGAAAAAAGGAATTTGGAAATTGCCAACATTTTCAATGTCGTTGCTTGCCAGACGAAATATTATATATGTGAGCGGTATTTATCGTAAAGAAGATTTTTTGCAAACCGATGGCTATTGTGTCGAAATAGCCGGAATGGAAGATTGGGATTTTTGGATTTCGATGCTCAAAACAGGAGGCGAAGTTATCTTTCTTCCCGACACCTGCTTTTACTATCGTATTTTGCCTGATTCAAAAAGAAAAAATGATGCAAAAAAGAACAAACAGATAATTGACACTTTGAATATTCGTCACAAAGAGTTTTTTGAAAAACAGTTAGGAGGTAAATTGCATTATAATCGTTCCTGGTCGAAGTTGTTGAATAAAGTTAGTCTGATGTTTTCCAAATAATCTTTCATTAATAAGAAAACAGATTACCCGACTTTTTTAAAGTAATCATTAGACCCAGATTATTCCCGTAAAAGGCACCAAAGTCGGCAGCTATTGACCAACATATTTCTAAGTCATTAAGTTTGGAATGTCTCTTTGTTACATCCAACAACAGAGATACATCATTGTCTTTTTTTCTCAAATAAGGTGTTCCGTAATTCTCGCTAAATGACAAAAAACCACGATAGCTGGCGCCACCTATTTCTCCTTCCAAGCCCACATGTCGAACTCGTGCCATATTGTTGTGAGATCTGATTGAGCCACCGCTAAAGTAAACCGGTGAAGTGATAAAAGGCGTTCCTATGGTTCGCCTAAAGTGATTCCATCCATTCTGATAAATATAGTTGCTGTAATAATCATCGGCACCACCGTAAACAATTCCGTCCTGGTCGTGATACGGACCCGATTGGTCGGAAGTATTCAGATATTCGAAAACAATTTTGTTGACATACTTCAAATTACTGCTTTTTAGAGAAATACCCCAAAGTCCATCGGCACGATTCATTATATTGGCAAAGATAAATCTCACAGGACCATCTTCGGAAATGTTTTGCCAATATGTATCAATATCGAAACTATTTATCTTAAAATTCAAGCCAAAACTCTGTGAAATAATGTGATTGCCGAGTGCATTTATCTCTTCACCACCAATTCCACCTGCACCACCGGTGAAAATCACAAAAAAATCTTTCCAGCTATGTTCCATCTGATTATAAGGAGAATCATCCGGAAATATACCGCCCCATTGTGCAACGTGCTCTATTCCGTAATGGATTTTTACCGGAAAATGTCCGCCAAGTCTTACGTAAAATGATTTATGGTGTAGTAACAGGTCTTTTGTGTAAACATCATCGCCAAACCATCCGTGTGCTATGCTTCCCTTGAATTCGAGTAAACCACGAGTGTAAGGTATCGGTGCAAAACGTTTCATACCCAATGATATCTTTGACATTGGGCGTGAGTTTTTTGAGAAAATCATTCCTCCAATAGACAGAGTAGAGTCTTGGCTGCCTATAATCTCTTCACTTGCTCCAATATTTAACTCTAAATTTTTAAATCTGGTCTTTATATAATACTCGTGAGGTCTGTATATTGTCGAATATTTATCATTTCCTAGAAGAAAGCTAAATTTGTATTCGTAGTCCCAGTTTTTGTCGGGTCTGGAATACTCTTTCGATACTTTCCCCATAAGTTTTAGTTCGTGAGGAGAGTGTGTCACCAAGCCATAACGATTGTTTTGTAGCCAGAATGGAGAAAATTTTCCACTTGCACTCAATGAAGAAACAGATACTTCATATTTTGTCGTATCTGTCTGTGCATCTGTCACAAATGGAAAGAAAATAAGAAGAATTATAACAATATATATATTATAAAATCGATTGAAAAACTTCATCTCTTTAATTCAAATCCGATGTTTTTACAAAGAAATAAAAAATTATGGTTCAAAACACCAAAGATCGTTTAATATTTCTGTAGTTGTCTCTCCAAAACCGATATAAGCTTTGTTGTTGATAATAAAGCTTATTGCATTCTCACGACCCTCTCCGGGAACAGTTCCACAGTAATACCAGGCATTCAAAGTTGGGTCATATTCAGACATATCCGTATATAGCTTTCCTATAGAATGATCGCCACCGAAACGTCTGCCGGAAGAGACAAAAAATCTGTTATTTACACAAAGAGCAAGCCCATTAACTCTTCCTTTGTCTGGCATGCTTTTTAGTTGACTCCATGAGTTGGTCTCAGGGAAATACTCCCACCAATCGTTGTAGTTTATAAGATTATATCCCGTACCAAAAAAAACTCTGGTCCCATCTGTAGTTACAACACCGCCAATTCGGGCATCACCGGTAAATCCACCAAGATTTTCCCATGCGTCATTTTGTGGTGAATATTTCCACAACTCTTTTGTAAATCCCATTCCATTAAATCCGAAACCTACATAAATCTCGTCATTATATACAAAACTAATACAACCGCTGGTTGCATTGCCGGGGAAATCAGCCCTTTTTCTCCATAAATCCCATTGAGGAATGTATTCCCAAAAATCGGTCAAGTAACCTATACCTTGATAGATTGGAACCTCTTCATAACCAAGACCGACGTATGCCTTACCATTAGCAATAGCAGCAACAGCTTTTACTCTGGCTTTTCCGGGGAAGTCTTTTTTTTGTCTCCATCTGTTGTCGGCAGGATTATATTCCCAGCACTCTTTTAAATAATCTGATTTTGATTTGCTTCTGCCAAAAATTACGAATCCCCTATCATTTAAAGTAAATGTTGAAGCTGATGCACGACCTCCACTCGGTATTCCCGAAACCTGTTTGAAATATATTTGCTGAGCGGGATAGTCATCATATTTATCACACGATAGAAAGATTATTCCAATCAAAAAGAGGAGTATATTTCGTGTAGATAACAGATTCATAATTAGTTTAGTTTGTTTGATTAAAAAGATTGCCAAGTCATTACTAAAACGAAACGGCTTGCAAAATAGTATAAATATAGGAGCAGCATTATTTGAAGTTGCTCACAAAATTGAAACGTTTTGCAAAAATAGAAATTTTATATTACTTTTGTGTAATAATTGTTACTTTTACGAGACAAGTAAAGCAAAATCAATTGTTATACAATGTATTGGCAATGTATAGGGGTTGACCGGTTTTGACAGATAGCACTGAAAAACGAAAGAAAACAACATCTAACAAAAAGCATATCAAAAGCAATTCCACAAACGATTTAAGACGATTTTAGATGAGAGAATACAAAAGGGTTATTTTCCTTTGTTTTCTCTTTTTTTATGCTTTTTTGTTACTCGTTTGTTACTCGTAATAGATTATTTTATTATCTTTGTGTCGAGTAACAAATTAAACAGTAGCAAAATGAAAAAGACATTTCAAAAAAAGATAGAACCCTCTATCAAAGAGCCTATTAGGATAAGATTTAAAGAGCTGGCAAATGGTAATAGCTCAATCTATTTAGACTATTATTTTGAGGGAAAAAGACGGTATGAGTTTCTAAAATTGTACCTAATTCCAGAAAGTAACAAAAACGATAAAGAGAGAAACAAGGCTACTTTAGAACTTGCAAAAGCCGTACAAGCCAAGCGTATAGTAGAGTTGCAGAATAATGAACACGGCTTTAACCCCCGAAAAGTATCAAAAGCAAATCTATTAGATTTTATTGATAAAATAGCAGAAGCCCACCTAAATAAAACAGGCAATAAACACGGCGAATATTACAATTTTAAGAGTTTGAAATTGCATCTTTCAATTTATGCAGGGAATAAAATACAGTTTAAAAATATAGATGAAAAGTTTATCAGAGGATTTATCGAATATCTGAAAATAGCAGAAAATCAAAACTTACATAAAAGTAAAGAGCGGTTTATATCCTTAAATACTCAAAACAAACTTTATCGTAAATTTAATACAGCTTTAAAGCAAGCGGTAAGAGAGAGAATTATATCTGAAAATCCTTTTGACCATATAGGTAAAGATGAAAAACCAAGAGCCGAAAAGGGAACACGCGAATATCTTACTATTGATGAAGTTAAAAAGCTGATAAATACCGACTGTAAAAATGAAAATGTAAAGCGTTCATTCCTTTTTTGTTGTTTGACAGGTTTAAGGTTTTCCGATGTATCACGTTTAAAGTGGGAGAATGTTCAAACAAATAACTCTGGTGGTTATGAGTTGAAATTTCAGATGCAGAAGACAAAAAAGCCTATAGTCGTTCAGATAAGCAACGAAGCAGTTAAGTTTTTACCCGATAGAAAAAAAACGACCGACAAAGTTTTTAAACTCTCAAAAAATGAAGTAGTAAACCCGATATTAGCCGATTGGGTTAAGGATGCAGGAATAAACACAAACATAACTTTTCATTGTAGCAGACACACAGCAGCAACGTTAAATCTCTCTTTGGGTGTGCCTATTGCAGTTGTTTCTAAACTTATGGGGCACTCAAAAATTGCTACAACTGAAATATATGCTAAGATTGTAGATGAAGCACAAAGGAAAGCAGTAAACAAACAAGACGGAATATTTAATTTAAAATAGCTATGAAACACGAAAATATAGATTTTTCAATGATACACATTGAACTAGCGAATGAAAACGGTGATATTCGTATAAATATGGATAGAATACCCAAAGCAATATATAACGATGTGCAAGGATTTATAATTGACGGATACGAGCCAAATATAGAAAAAGAAGCCGTTATTTATAGTAGAAAAATTATCGGTGCAGACAAAGAGCAGTTACAGGAACTTATTCAGCTGATGAGCGAGCGACTTAATCTGTGCGATTTTAGACGAAATGAGGTGCTTTTTAATAGATATAAGCGTTTAATCCAAGAAGCAAATAAAAGGCTTTTAGAAGCACCCCAAAAGCCAGATTATCCATTTTTGACCAAACAGTTATCTCTTAGAGAGCAGGAGTTTTTGTTTAATAAACTACTTGAAAACGGATTTATAGAATGCGATTTCAAAGAATTTTGTTTTGCTATTGGTGGAACATATACCCAAAATTTCAAAACTATTAAATGGAGAAAAAGTTTGCAGACTTTAAGAATGTTATTAGAAGAACTTAGAGATAAAAATATCGGAGTAAATGAAACGATGCTGAGAGCAGATTTATTTTTCACAAGAAAAGACGGACAACCTTTAAAAATGCCAAATCGAAAACGGAATGAATGTAGTGCTGATGAGACAACTATGGATGAGATAATAAAAGCATATAAAAAAAAGCGACCACCTAACTAATTGATAATCAAATATTGCGATATAGGGCGACCACTTGCGAGGGTCGCCTTTTTTATTGAATATCAGTTGTTTACCTTTCTTGCGTTTTGTTTCTTTGCTTATGTAATTACAAAAACAAAGACTTTGCAAAGTTTGATTTTTAACTTAAAAAACAAACAACAATGGAAAAAGAAATTAAAAACCAACTGGAAAGGATAGAGAGAAACACACTCTTAGCATCTAAAAATGTATTGACTTTTGAGGATGTAGTTTTACTTACTGGCTATAGTAGAAGTTATTTATACAAACTAACATCTTCAGGAGCAATTCCACACTACAAGCCAAACGGTAAAATGATTTTCTTTGATAAGCAGGAGATTGAAGATTGGCTAAAACAAAATCGAGTTGCATCAACTGATGAGATAGACGAAATGGCGGATAATTATTTAATGAGAGGGTAAGACTATGGAAAAAAAAGAAAAACGCCCTGAAGTGGCGAACCAACAGCAGAGCGATATATCTTTAGTTGAGCAACACAAAGATACACCAAAGTTATCAAAACGACAAAGGAAAGTGTATGATTTACTTTGTACTGGAAAATACAGCGTAACAGAAATAACAATTAAGTTGGGCTACTGCGACCCTCGAAGCTATATATCTATTTTGCGAGAAAAAGGGATTGTGGTTTGTGATGAATGGGTACAGCCGAACGATACACGATTTAAAAGGTACTGGATTAAGTAAAGCAATTTAGTAATGAATAAAATGAAATTAAATGAATATAGAGAATTATTTCTTAGTGCCTATTTCTCTTTTGCGAAATTTGGTAAAAGATAAGAACAAAGCTTTAAATGATATGATTAATTACGGTATTTATCAGTTTTCTAAACGTATTCAGTCCGAAAATTACGGATGGGAAGGAAGCGACGTTTACAACGGTGCAAGACAATTAATGTACTGTTATTACAGACGAAAGCAGGAAATACCCACAAATCTACTTAATAGAATAGAGTATTATGTGGAAAACGGAAGTATCTGTTTATATGAAGACTATAGCGGTTTTTTAGGATATAAATTTGAGCCAGAATTTGAACTTGAACAAATAATGGAACTGGTTAATACTGATAATGTTTTTCGTGATGAAATTATAGAGTTTGGGAAAACAAAAAGTGTTTATTTCCTGATGCAGATAAAAGGGAATTTTGAGGAAACAATTAAACGAGCAAAAGCGATTGAAAAGAAAATAGATAAAAATGAGCCTATGGTAATGGTTAATCGTGATTTAGCTTTTGAATATCGAGATAACGAAAAGACAGAATTTGAGTTAATGACCTTTGCGGTTAGTCTGGGGATACGTTCTATTTTGGGTAAAAAACCATATTGTAAGACTACTAAACAAATGATATTTTCACGTGCTTTCGGTTTTAGGAATTATGAAGAACTTCAAAAGAATAAACCTGAACTATTCGATAAATTTTTTAATCGGTGGCAAACTGATAAGCTATTAAATGAAATAGAAACAGGAAACTGGAATATTTTAAGATACTCATCTAATAGGATGCGAGGTTTATATGTTGGTTATAAAAGAAGAATATCATACGAGGATTTAATTATGGAAGTAGAAAAAAAGCAACAATCAAACAAAGCACTTGCATTAAAAAACAAGAAAAAAGCTTTAAGAGAAAAGGCACTAAAGGAGTTGAATTTACAACATCCTAACGACATCCTAACGACATCCTAACGGCACCTTAAATAAGATATTAAATAATATACTAAATAAAGTATTTAAAGAACACACATCATTAAAAAAAATGATGACTGTAAAATTATACTCATATAAAAAAAGTAGAAATGAAAGCTAAAATAATAAATGACTATAAAATGAAATTAATATCGGCAACCAAATGGAATGAAGTTTGGGAATGCGAAGAATATACAATGATTTGGAATAGGGTTACAAAGATTATAAAAATCAAACCTAATTTCCAGATAGATGATAATAATGTGGTAGTAAAGTAAATTTTTGATAATAAAATATTTAATTTCTAAAGTAGAAAGGAATAGAAATGGCAGGAAGACCGAGAGGAACACCAAAAACAGGTGGCAGGAAAAAGGGAGTACCTAATAAAGTAACGACTGATTTAAGGGAGTGGGTAAACGGTTTGATTGATAGAAATCGTTTGCAGATTGAAGAAGACTTAAAAGAACTCGAACCAAAAGACAGATTGCAGATATTAGAGAAGTTTATAAGTTATGTTTTGCCTAAGATGCAAAGCAGTGATATTAAAATAAACTTTGAGGAATTAACCGATGAGCAAATAGACAGAATAATAGAAAAAATTGAAGTATGAAACAGCATCTAAACAGAGAGGACAAAATCAGCATTATTAAAGGATTGAAAAATAATGAGTTTAGAATATACGAACTAAACCACCTCACTAAGCATATACACGACCATACCAGAGCTATAGAGCTTGTTCCTGACTTTGTAGTGACGATAACACCAGCCGACAAAAAAAGTCTTTTAAAAGCGATTAAAACGGGTGTTATTGACTTTGACAAGATACCAGACTTAAAAAAAGAGATAGAAGTAACAATGTTTATGCGAATGCTACAAGCAGCAGGAGAATGATATGAAAACAATAATCAAAAAAGCACTAAAGCAGGGTTGTATAACCGTTCAGGAACTTAACCAACTGCACTACCAAGAATATGATAATGTTTTTAACTCTGATGAGATAGAGTTTTTAGAGCAAATAGACAATAAAATGATAGACTTAAAACAGCGTATCGACTTGACACCAGAAAACAAAAAGGAGCTATTAGAGTATCTTTTGAGAGGTGGAGATATGCCGATGAGTAAAGAGTACATCAATAGTCGAGATATAAGCAAATTAACACAAGACGAAAGAAAAAGATTAATCGAGATAAACAAGAAAATAGACCCATTATTTAAATAAAAAATTATGACACAAATTGAACATCTGGAAAGCTTTTCCAAAATGATTTTAAGAGCAGGAGAAACAACAGCCGATTTACTAAAACAGTATTACAAAATCTGGGAGACCAACAAGAGTATAAAGAAAACAAAACATTATCCGCAAATGAGTATGAGGAACTTCAAAAGGTTATTTTTGAAACCGAAGACTTTATTACCAGTCTGGGCAATAGCTTATCCGATATTTACGGAAAAGTTGAAAAAATAAAACTATCGGAAATGATTTTTGAGTAGTATTTAATTTTAAGGGGTGCGATATTTGCACCCTTTTTTTGTCTATATTTTAAACTTTTGGTATCTTTACCAAATGAATATTTACAACGATAATAACGACATAAGCCGTTCAATAGATGTTTACGTAACAGATAGAAGCTTTTCTATTGTTGAGTACGATTTGAAGCCTAAAGTATTCGACCGTGAACGTATATTTGAAACTGATGAATTGAATAAGATTTTAAAGATTTTCAAAGCAAATTCAGTAGATGAACTTCTCCAGATACTCAAAGAAAAATTTAATGCTAATGATGCTTTTGATAGAGTGTTTGAGTTGTTGAAAGATAAAGTTAAATATAAATACAATAGTTTTACTTCGTAATATGGCAAAATACATAGATAATGACGGCTTCGAATATGAAAGCTATGAAGCGTATTGCAACGCTCCAGACTTAGACCCTGATGTAATAGGTGTGATGCTTGCTACAAAAAGACGAACACCACAGAATAAAGGTAACTATATGTAATTTTACACTAAAAAATTGGTATTGTGTGATAATATT
>CAYFTJ010000051.1:0-9219 GCA_964346155.1 uncultured Oscillospiraceae bacterium | reverse complement strand
GTGGTTTTTTCAAATGATTACCGTCCTTTTTTGTAAAGAGCAGGTACAGGGCGTGAAACGGGCAAACTCTTAACTCAACAGGACCGTGGTGAGCTGGATTTAATTTTCAACTTTGATCACTTGGAAACGCCCGGACATATCCGTTATGATAATTATCGCTACGATCTAAACTACCTGAAACGCTACTATATTGATTATTCGCGTTCCCTGACCGGACACGAGTGGCTGAGTCTTTTCTTTGAAAACCATGATAATCCGCGTATGAATTCAAAGGTAAATCCCAACCCATCTTTACGCGAGCCTTTATCCAAGCTCTTGCTCAGCATCTTGCTCTTGCTAAAGGGTACGCCCTTTCTTTTTCAAGGACAGGAATTAGGCCGAGCCAATCAGGATTTTTCTTCTTTGGATGAATATCGCGATGTGGAAAGCCTTAATTTGTACCAAGCGCTCTTAGTTGAAGGAAAATTGGAGGAGGAGGCTTTGGCCGTTTTACAGGCAGGTTCACGAGATCATAGCCGTATTGTTATGGCTTGGGATGACAGCCTGCATGGCGGTTTTTCGGCAGCTGTACCATGGATTAAACAGGACGCTCTTTACAAGACAGTCAATGTTGCCGCGCAGCGTGAAGACCCTTCTTCTGTCTGGCGCTTTACCCAAGAGCTGATTCAATTAAGAAAAAGGATTGCCGGTTTTGCTTATGCGGACATTCGCTTTGTTGACGAAAAGCGGAAGGACTTTTTTTGTTGGGAGCGTGTGGTGGGGGCTGGTCAGAGTGCAAGCCAAGGTTCAGACCTTTCTTCCCGTACCATTCGTGTGGAAATGAACCTCTCTGACGAGCGAAAAACATTACCTACGCTTAAGAATGCTGATGCGCAACTTGTGCTTTGTAACTATCCTCATCAAGCAGTGTCGAGGTTCTTTGAACCTTATGAAGTGCGCATATGGCGTTATTAATATTTCACAATATGCAACAAAGCAAATAGATAATTAAATGCACGCTGACTGGTCGGTTCCGTAATGGAACCGACTTTTTCAGCTACAAAATGGGCGGTACTTCAAGAACCACTTAACAAAAAAGTTGGAATGATTTTACATCAATAATATATCTTTTTTCTGAGGTTTATGTTATTACTCTGATGTAATGGAAAGGAGGAATGGTATGACACAACTAGAAGCCATGCAGAACGCACAGCTTTTCCATCACGCCTGTCGTGTACCCATTGCCCTTTATCGGGGGCTTCAATGTTTTCTGGCCCAGCCGGAAGAGCGAATGACGGCCAGTCTGCTGCTGAGCAATGTTGACCCCATACGGGCGCTGGACATTCAGTTTCAGCAGCTTTTTCTGCCCCAGCATATTCGTTCCAGGTGGCGTGAAGAGTTTATTTTCCTCAATGCCGGTGACGATTTGCTGGTGCTGGTAGGACCAATGACCCTCAGGGAAATGGATGAGACCCGAATGCGGCGCCTGTTTCGCATACTGCGGCCAATGGTACAGCGAGAGGGCAGCCTGCGCAGGTACCTGTCCGGCCTTCCCATAGTCCCGGGAGAGACGCTGCACTACCTTGGACGTCTGCTGCAAAAGCTGTTTGTTCAGCCCAGTGAGGTGGCTACGCAAAAGGGAAATTTGGATCCTGCTTTTGAAAGCGTCACTGAGGAACTATCCTCTGTTGTGCGCGGCGCCATGGTTTTTATTGACAATAATTTGACTGAAAAACTAACTGCCCAGACCATTGCTTGGGCTTGCCGTTACGGGCTATGCCGAAGCACCTAAGGCCAGGCTGGTTATCTTGCACACCAACGACATCCACGGTCGTGCCGTAGCCGACCCGGCTGGAAAGGTCCTTGGCTATGCGGCCATTGCCCAGTACAAAAAGGACCTGGAGGCCGCTGGAGACAGTGTCTTATTGCTGGATGCGGGTGACGCATGTCAGGGCACGCCCCTTGTAAACCTGAGCATGGGAAAAACCGCGATCGAGTTTATGAATGCCGCCGGCTATGATGCCATGGCGCCGGGCAATCATGAGTTTGACTGGGGGCTGGACAACGCCAAGCAACTGGCATGGCTGGCCAATTTCCCTATACTTTCTGCAAACATTATCAACCACTTAGAGGGCGATTTGACCTTTGTTGCCAACAAAGTTTATGAAATGCCAAACGGCATGAAAGTGGGTGTTTTCGGCCTTACCACCCCTGAAACCATGACCAAAGCCCACCCGGATAAGGTGCGTGAGAAAAGGCTAATTTAATGGTGATAGAGTATATAATAAAGAGAAGGCGGGGGCTTGTAGCAGCTCCCGTCTTTTTTGTAGGCTGAAGCGCACAAAAAAGCACCCCCGGCAATTGCAGGGGGTGCTGTGTAGTAACTCTTAGTCCGCTAGGGTGGTGTACATGAAGTACTTGTAGCCCAAGGGGATGGAGTAGAAGCCCTGTACCTTTTCGTTGATCATGTACAGGTCGGTGTAGTAGTACACGGGGAGTAAGCAGCCGGTTTCCATCAGCATGTCTTCGGCAAGGTGCATCATGGCAAAGCGGGTTTCGATATCGGTGCTGGCCTTGATGGCGCCGATCAGCACATCATAGGTTTCTGCCCAGGTGCCGTTTTCCACCTTGGTTTCAAGACCAAAGGGGGTCAGATCCAAGTTGTACATGGCAAGGTCAGCATGGGCGCCTTTGCCGTACTGCACGTCGTTATTGCCCGAGCCACTGGTCCACATATCCAGGAAGGAGATGGGATCGTTGTAGTCACCAATCCAGCCGTTACGAGCGACTCCGTAGTTGCCGTCTTTGCGGGTGTTCAGGAAGGTTTGCCACTCTTGGTTGGTTAGGTTCATGGTGATGCCCACGCCTGCGAATACGCTTTGCAGATACTCGGCGATAGCCTTGTGGCCTTCGGAGGTGTTGTAGAGGTATTCCACAGTGGGGAAGTTGGAGAACTGGCCGGTGGCCTCATCGTAGGTGTAGTATTTCTTCAGGGTTTCCATAGCGGCTTCAAAGTTGCCTTCGTAGGCATCTTCTGCCACATTATAGTAGCCAACAAAGCCTTCGTTGTGGCCGGCGTTCTGGTAGAACTCGCTGCTGCCGTCAGCATCAGTAAGCCCCATGGCTACAAAGCTGGAAGCGGGAGTTTGGCCGCCCTGGGCGATGTCATTGACAACATAGTTGCGGTCAATCAATAAACCAAGAGCTTGGCGCACTTCTGCGTTGGCCTTTTCCAGCTCAACGCCGGTCAAAGCGCTGTCGGCGGGCAAGAGGTTGGTGTTAACGTTAAAGTTTACATAGTAGGTACCCAGCTGACCGGCAACGACAAACTCGTTGGGATACTCGACCTTCAGGTTGGCGATTTCAGAGGTGGGAACATCGTCAATCAGCAGCCAAGTGCCGTTTTTGTAGTTGGCGAGCATGTTGTTGCTGTCGTCGGACAGGTAGAACTGAAGCTCATCCATGGTGACTTGGTCAGCGTTGTGGTACTTTTCGTTCTTGGTCAGGGTAATGACGCTGTTGTGTTCCCAGCCGGTCATGGTGTAGGGGCCGTTGCCAATGTAAGTGCTGGGATCGGTGGCCCAGGATTCGTTGGCGACAACATCCTCGCGCACGGGGAAATAGACGGGGAAAGCCAGTAGCTCGTTCCAGTAGGGAACGGCGTTGATGGTGGTGACTTCCAAGGTCTTTTCGTCCTTGGCTGCAACAGCCAGTTCGGGCGTGCCGTAACCTTTGACGACCTCGAACATGTAGCCATAGTCAGCGCCCAGTTCTTCAGAAGCGGCACGCTTCCAAGCGAACTCGAAGTCTTTGGCGGTCACGGGCTGGCCGTCAGACCATACCAGGCCATCCTTCAGGGTGTAGGTGTAGGTAACGGTGCCATCTTCGTTGGCAACGCCTTCGGGCAATTCAACCGCCAGATCAGGGGCGATAACGAATTTACCTTCGGCATCCTTGGTCCAGGCAGCTAAGCCGGAGAACAGGTGCACGATCATGGTAGCGCCGTCCACTGCGGAGTTGAGGGCGGGGTCCAGCGTATCCGGCTCAGACGCGATGCTGACAGCCAGGCTGGACTGAGCGCCGGCAACAGCTGTCATGGACAGCAGCATGGCCAGTGCCATTACTAGGGCAAGTAGTTTTTTCATGTTGTTTCCTCCTTAAAATTTTTATCTTTCAAATGCGCTGTGCGCATATCGAAACAAGGTGTCAGGAAATTTCTTTCAGTCGATGGCAAGCGACAAAGTGGTCGCTTTCCACCTCTTCAAAAGGGGGCATACTTTGGGCACAGACCTCTGTGGCGTAAGCACAGCGAGTGCGGAAAGGGCAGCCGCTAGGCGCGTTCAGAGGACTGGGGATGTCGCCGGAAAGCACGATGCGCTTGTTGGCGCGAGCCGCCTTAGGGTCGGGCAGAGGTACTGCCGATAGCAGCGACCTGGAGTAGGGGTGTAACGGACGGTTGTAGATTTCGGCTGCACTTGCCATCTCTACCATTTTACCCAAATACATGACCGCTATACGATCGGAGATATGGCGCACCACCAGTAAGTCGTGGGCAATGAATAAATATGTCAGACCAAGCTTATCTTGTAAGTCATCGAACATGTTGATGACCTGTGCCTGAATGGACACGTCCAGCGCCGATACCGGCTCGTCACAAACGATAAATTCAGGGTTGACGGCCAAGGCGCGGGCAATTCCGATGCGCTGCCTTTGACCGCCGGAAAACTCGTGAGCATAGCGTGAGGCATGTTCGCTGTTAAGGCCAACATAGCTCATCAGCTCAAGCACCCTATCGTGCCTTTCCTGCTGAGTTTTATACATTCCATGTATATCTAAGGGTTCGGCTACGATATCGGCTACCGTCATACGAGGGTTCAGGGAAGAATAGGGGTCTTGAAACACCATGGTAGCCTTTTTGCGTAGCTGGCTGATGTCTTCCTTGGTGACTACCTGCTTACCATTATACCAAATTTCTCCGCCGGTGGGGTGATATAGATGCAGTAACGAGCGGCCTACGGTAGTTTTACCACAGCCAGATTCGCCTACCAATCCCAAGGTTTCGCCCTTGCGAATGTAGAAGGAAACATCATCCACCGCTTTTAAAGGTCTGGTACGCAGAAAACCCATATTAATATCAAAATATTGCTTCAAGCCCTTGACTTCCACAAGGAGCGGGGCGCCTTTATGCATGCTGTGATTCCTCCTTGCCGTTTGCGGCACCTTCCAGCTGTTCCTTGACATTAATCCAGCATTCCGCGTAATGGTTGTTATTGATAATCATTCGGCTTGGGCGATGTGTCAGGCAGATTTTCATGGCCTTTTCACAGCGTGGAGCGAATGCGCAGCCTTTTGGCATGTTGAGCAAATCAATCGGGGTGCCTGTAATGGGCTGAAGGCGCTGGCCGTTATTGCTTGCAGTGGGGATGGAGCGCATCAACCCCTTGGTGTACTCGTGGCGAGGATTGTAGAATATTTCTTCCGCCGTGCCCTGCTCGCAAATAGAGCCGGCATACATGACGATGACCTCGTCACACATCTGAGCTACCACACCCAGGTCGTGGGTTATTAAAATGATAGCCATGCCCAGCTTTTGTTGCAAATCCTGCATCAGTTCCAGAATCTGCGCCTGAATGGTAACATCAAGTGCTGTGGTAGGCTCATCGGCAATCAATATATCAGGCTCGCAGGCCAGCGCCATGGCAATCATTACCCTTTGGCGCATGCCGCCGGATAGCTCGTAAGGATATTGCTGTAAACGCTTTTCCGGTTCATTCACGTTGACCAGGCGCAGCATTTCCAGCGCCCGCTCCCGCGCCTGTTTGCGGTTGCGAGGGGTATGTAGCATGATGCCTTCCATCAACTGATGGCCTACGGTATAGGTGGGGTTCAGGCTGGTCATGGGGTCCTGAAAAATGATAGACACTTTATTGCCACGGATGGAATGCATTACTTTTTCATCGGCACCTACGATATCCTGGCCGTCCAGCTTGATGCTGCCACCCACGATTTTGCCGGTAGGTGCCAAAATACGCATGATGGAATAGGCTGTTACCGATTTGCCGGAGCCTGATTCTCCAACAATGCCAAGTACCTTACCTCTGTCAAGATTAAAGGAAATTCCGTTGACGGCTTTGACTTCACCTGCGTCGGTAAAAAAGGAGGTGCGAAGGTCATTTACTTCAAGAAGTGTCATGCTATTCCTCCTTTACGCGTTAAGTTTGGGGTCGAAAGCATCGCGCAGACCATCGCCAAACAGGTTCAAAGACAGTACAATCAGGCAGATAACCAGGGCGGGAATAATAAGCCGATAGGGGTAGGAGTAAATACCGTTGAGGGCATCCGATGCCAGTGAGCCTAGCGAGGGCATGGGGGCATTGACTCCCAGACCCAGGAAGGACAGAAAGCTTTCGGTAAAGATAGCATTAGGTATTTGCAGTGCCGTAGAAATGATAATAACACTGATGCTATTGGGAAGGAGATGCTTGGTGATAATCCACTTGCCACGTGCGCCGGCAACTTGGCTAGCCAAAACATATTCTTGCTGGCGTAAAGAAAGAAGTTGTCCGCGGATGAGTCGTGCCATGCTGACCCAATATAAAAAAGCAAAAACAATAAACATGCTGATGATGTTGGAACCGATTTTTTCCAGTACAGTGCCTTCTACGTTAAGCACCTGCCCCAAAACCACCGCCAGCAGGATGATGACCAGCATATCGGGCAGGGAATAGATAATATCCACAATGCGCATGATGAATAGGTCTACTTTGCCGCCGAAGTACCCGGCGATGGAGCCGATGGTCATTCCGATGATTAGCACAATAATGCTTGAGAAAAAGCCTACTGCCAGGGAAATACGAGTGCCATACACTATGCGGATAAAATAGTCACGTCCGTGCGCATCGGTACCGAACACATGGGGAAAGATCTTTTCTCCGGCTTCCATTCTTTTTAGTTCAGTCTTGCCATACTGGAAAGGAGCCAGGTTGTTGTAGCTGCTGTCTACCGGGCGGCCGGGACGCACGCCAAGCATTTTTTCGTAAGAATAGGGCCACACTGACGGAAGTATGATGGATGCCAGGGTTATCAGAATAATCATAAGCATGCTAAAAGTTGCGACTTTATTTTTTAGCAGGCGTTTGACTCCGTCCTTAAAAAAAGTAGAGGAAGGGCGAAGCTGGACAATCTGCTCTTTCTCGGCGTCAGTGGCCGGCAGAAAGGCATCGACATCTAGCTGCATGCTGAAAGGTTTATTGGGTGAGAACATTCTGGATTTCTCCTTTATTCAAACTCGATACGGGGGTCAACTACCTTGTAGAGAATGTCGCTGACAAGATTAAGTAAAACAATCAACGAGGCAAGGAAGATAGTGGTGCCCATAATCAAGGTGTAGTCGCGGTTGGTGATGCTGGAGACAAACTGTCGCCCGAGTCCGGGCACGGCGAAAATTTGTTCCACCACCATGGAACCTGTCAGGATGAAAGCCAGCATGGGGCCAAAGTAGGTAATGACAGGAATTAAGGCATTTTTAATGGCGTGGCCAAAAATAATGTTTTTATTTGATACGCCCTTAGCCTTGGCTGTTCGGATGTAATCCTGTCCCAACACATCCAGCATAGAGGAGCGGGTCAGACGGGTAATATACGCCATTGGATAGAGAGCCAAGGTAATGATCGGTAAAATCAGCCCGGCAGGGGTGGAGCCGTTGGCAGGCAAAAGTCGTAGCTGAACGGAGAAAATAACAAGGAGGAATGAGCCCATGATGAATGAAGGCGCGGATACAAAGGCAGAGGTTATTACCATGATGGTCTTGTCTATCAGTTTGTTTCGCTGAAGCGCTGCTGTGGCTCCCAGCACAATGCCGATGACTGCTGCGCTGACGGCGGCGATGGAACCCAGTTTGGCGGAGGTTTTCATTCCATCCATGATGATATTAATAACACTGCGTCCCCGCTGTTTTAAGGAGGGGCCAAAGTCAAACTGAGTAAGGATGCCCTTTAGGTAAGTGGTATATTGCTCCAACAAGGGCTTGTTCAAGCCGTATTTGGCTTCCAGGGCGGCCTGCGCCTCCTTGGAGATGGCCTTTTCACTCATGAAAGGGCCGCCGGGTACGGCGTGCATCACAAAAAATGTGATGGTTATCACAATCCAAATCGTAACGATAGCAAGCAGTACACGCTTGATTAGGTAATAGGCCATTTTCGCGTTCATTCAACATCCGCCTCATCTTATTTAACAGTGGGAACATCGTCTATATTTTTCCGGACGATATACTCTTTATAGTATCACATTCCACAAATCAATGCAAGGGATGAGGGTAATTATTCTTAAAACAAGCCAGAAATCTAAATTAATGATTGCGAAGAAAGATAATTGCAAAAACTCATAGCGTTTTGTATACTAAATTAAATAAACGGGAGGTATTGATTGTATGGGCTACAAGAACAAAAAAACAGGGTACCGTAACGGTTTGCTGGAAAGCCGTGCTGTGATAGAGCCGGGCAGGTACGCCCTCATCCCTCGTGACGGTTTGGTTCGTAACTCCATACCGGGTTTTGAAAATGTCAATATCTCTATTCTCGGCTCTCCAAGACTGGGAGCTTCTTTCACGGATTTTATTTGTGAATTTTTTGAGGGTGGAAAAAATGAACAGGGTTTTGGTGGAGAGGGAATAGAGTCTTTTGTATATGTGATATCAGGTAAGCTGGAGTTGAGCGACGGCCCTACGAATTATATTCTTCAAAAAGGCGGTTACGCTTTCTTTCCGGCAGGTGAACTGATGTTTTTTAAAAACGCTCAACGTGAAATGACAGAAGTGTTCTTATATCAAAGAGAGTATAATGCGATTGAAGGACACAAGGCATACAGAGTAGTCGGTCATCAAAAAGATTTAATTCCAATAGCTTATGAGGGTATGTCCGATGTTTTGTTATGGGATTTTCTGCCGACAGATGATTTTGGTTTTGATATGAATATACACATTCTTTCATTTGCGCCTGGGGCCTCCCATGGTTATGTGGAAACGCATTATCAGGAACATGGGGCCTACGTGCTTTCTGGTCAGGGGATGCATAACCTTAATAATCAGTGGTACCCGGTTGAAAAAGGAGATTATATTTTCATGGGGGCTTATTGCCCGCAATGTGCCTATGCGGTCGGTCGTGATGAACCGCTTGTATATATCTATTCAAAAGACGCCAACCGGCATCCGGGCGTATAAAAAACGAGCGCCCTGTTCCGTTA
>CAYFTJ010000050.1:0-9518 GCA_964346155.1 uncultured Oscillospiraceae bacterium | reverse complement strand
CAATAGATGAAGTCTGGAAAGCCAGTGGCTTCCGTAGCCGAAGTTCAGTATTCCGCATACTGAACAAGCACGGTATCAAGTTGAATAGAGGAAAGCATTCTGGTCCGATCAAGAAGAAGGATGAACGAAAGAATACTCTAGAGGACAACGAATAATCACAGAAAAATAAACTTTAATTATATTGTAGTATGACTGACATTCATTCCATTTATAAAATATCAGATAAAATTTTAGGCACAGGCGGAGCTGCATCAATTAAGAAATGTAGTCGCATTGCGGATGGTGAGAATTGTGTAATAAAAGAATTACTCGATAAAAACGACAAAGATAAAGCAGAACGTTTCAAACGTGAGATTGAAGTCATGAACCATTGCCAATCTGCAGGCTTTCATGGCATAATGCCTATTTACGAGTCTAACGATGAAGAATTATGGTACATAATGCCTGAAGCAGAGTGCTTAAAAGATCGTTTAAACTTATATGCAGATAGACAAAAAAATGCGATCCCAATTTATACATATCGAGATGGTATTTTGGAAGAATTTGTAAATGAGTTCATCTTCTTAGCAACTAATTTGCATACACTTCATCAAAATGGATACGTACATCGAGACATAAAACCACATAATATATATTATTATAATGGGCACCTTTATATTGGAGATTTTGGAATTGTAGATATTCCAGCGAATCAAGGCAAACAGCTTACGAAGAAAGGAGATCGTTTAGGTGCATGGAACACCATAGCACCAGAGGTTTTACGAGATGCTCGAAATGCAACACCAAAATCTGACGTTTATTCATTAGCAAAAACACTGTGGATGTGTCTTGCGCTAAATTTGGAAGGATTTGATGGTAGATACGATTACAGTGCAGTCTCAATGAGCCTTCATGACATACCATTTTTGACAGGAGCATATCTCTTGGATATAGATGAGTTGTTACTAGAATCAACTCAAGAAGATCCTAATCTACGGCCTACTATGGAGGAGTTTTCTAATAAATTAAAGGCATGGAAAGAACTACGCGATGATTTTAATACAAGATGCAAGAAGGAATGGTCATTTGTTTATCGAGCTGTATTTAACAATATGAAGCCTCCGTTCATGACTCTTAATGATTGTTCGGATATAGCACGTGCATTAAATATACTTGGAAGATACACATTATTGAATTACATCATTTTACCATCACGTGGAGGTTTAGTTCTAAAAGGCGCAAGTGTTGCACCTGAAGAAGGATGCATCTACCTCGATTGTGATTTTTGTTGCGTTTGTCATCCTAAACAACTATCATTTAGAGGTTTTTCAAATGATGAAGAATGGAATTATTTCTATCTTGAACTAGACGAACTTACTCCTATATTAAATAATACTATTGAAGAAGAATTAATCGAAGATTTACCAGGCAGTTATGTTGATCCAACATATGCAGCTCATGGTGTATATGACTACGAAAGTGGAAAACCATTACCTGAAGGATGGAAAAAGGTAATACGATACACAAAAGGAGCATTTTTAATTATTCCAAGATCTGGATTTTATAATTCTATAACACCTGTTACTGACGCTCGTCATTCTATATGCACGGAAGAACAGTTTTATAATTATATGTTAAGTATAAAGCATGATCATGACTATGTTTTACGTGAGGAAAAGGATTTAGGTCTTGTGAGGAGTAAATATTGGCATAATCCTTATAAAGATTCCTTTGAACCTTTAGACTTATCTTCTGAACCTCTTGTAGATCAAGATTTTATTAGAGATCATCTAGATGAATTGAATTTTTCAGATTTACTCGATAGTTCAGGTGAAGGTGCCGCTGTTTATGCTTTCACAATACATACTAGTGAAGGACATAGCCTTTTTGAACCTTATCGCGAGAATTATTTATGCAAGGATGGATTCGTAAGAAAATTAGAGTCTAACGATAATTCTATTTTTCTTTCACATGATAGAGAAATCGCTATATCCTTGAAAGATAAGTTCACAAGACGATTAGGGGAATATTGTGGTGCTGGAGTTCAAGGAATTTCTCCAATTGACGGATTTATAGATGTAGAGGTACGAATGGCTAAGATTCCAGAACATCTGTTTTCATATGGAGATATAAAGCAGGCAATAATTGGAGCTGACGACCGTATAGACAACACTTTATGTATAGATGAAAATGGACATCCTGTTTGTGTAACTCCGACACTAGCCCATTTTTATCCAGTTTCATATTCAAAATTCCCACAATTAGAGAACTTTGTCGGGAAATATAGTGGAGGAAGCATAACGGATTATATTATAAAAGATATGAGATCTCTATGGCTTGAATATTTAGAAACAGGCTACGAATCTCGATATTCTGAAGATTATGATCCACGTGATATAAAAGAAATCTTAAGGCTCTCAAAAGCCTTATTAGAGGATTATAGAAAAGGAATAAAGACACCTCCGCTATTTGGCTATTCAGACTGAAGCAATAGTAGTTGTCGTACTCGAGGCTCTTGTTTTGAAGCCTATCCTGAAGGGAATCTTCGGTCGGTTTGGAAAATCAGACTGCCGCTGGGACAGAGTTAGTTGTTGTATATCATTCTAATAATAATAGTATGATCGATGAAATAAAATTATTTCGCAGCATGGTAAAATACCATGCAACAGTTATTGGATGGCTAATTAAAAATGAGAAGGTCGAGAAACTCAATGATAAATTAGCGTTGTTCAAGGAAAAAGAAATGAAGCCTCAATATGCAACGTCATATAAAGGAGAGGTTTTCCTGTCTAACCGTGATGGGAGCAAAAGAATATCAGGTAGTTGTTGGGATAAAGATTTCACCAAGTTCAAACTACTAAGTGGAAATATCAAAGATTTGGTTGATGAAGGCTTTGAAATTTTTGATATTGGTAATACTTGTGACCGATATTGTTTGACTTCTCAATTAGGTGATCTATTAGTACGTCATTATGATATTCTTGGTGATGTTTCTTTCCCTGAAGGTTTCCCCAGACTGAAAGGTAAAGAAGCAGCTGCGTATCTAAATTGGATGGAATGTAAGCATGAATATCTAAAAAGTCAAGATTACAAATTCAGTTTGTATAGGGTTTCAAGTTGGGGATATATTGGTCTTGGTGGTTTCTCAGATTACCAACCTGATGTGGCAAGTAACATCGAAAAATTCGGTATATTTGCATACTGGCCTTTGTATTTACAAATTGAATGGACTTTTGATTTAGTAGAAAAATATAAAGACCAGATCATATGGGAAAGACTAATGGATGATTCTAATCTTGAATGGGACGAGGAAATGCTTATCAAATACGATAAGTATATACCATATCGAATAAATAATAATTGCCCTAAATATGATTATACCGACAATCATAGTAGAAAATTTACCAAATATGAGCGTCTTTCATCTCTAAGTAATGATTTCCTTCGTAAACATATTGATATTTTGGACTGGGGTTCTGTTCTTGAAAATTGTAAATTCCGTTGGAATTGTGAGGAATTGGCATATTTTTGTAACTATGTCTTAAGTCATGATGAAAAATATACGCCATCGGAAGTGAATAGTTTTAATTATCGTCCTATATATGATGTAGAATCTTTGCTAAACAACGAGCACTTTGAATGGGATTCGAAAAAGTTATATACCTACTTACAACTTCATGATTCCTTTTGGGCGACTATCCAGGGGCACAAAAAACTACATAAATTCTTCATGCAGATACCGGATGTGAAGGAGTTAGCCAAACCATATATTAAGGATGAAAAATTCTGGGATGTAGTAAGTTATGACCATGATTTCGACTACGATGAACTGAGTAAAGAGTTTACGATAGAGAATATCAAGGAGAACTTAGAAAATTGGTCAACACCAAAAGAAAACAAATTTATAGGTATGCATCGAACCCCAGACACAAATTATCATTTCTATTTAGTAATAACTAAATGGGACGAGATGTCTACACATATCAACATTCCTTTGACATACGATTTAGCAAAGTATCTTCAAACTATAAATGTTAGGATTGGTGGTACATACTGCGAGTCTGATGGAGGCTATTTAGAAGAAGATCATCGTAATCCTATTTGGAATGGTCTAAAACTCTTCACTTGTCATCATATAGAAAGTACTGAAGACATAATTAAAATCATTAATGACACCAACATTTTAGATGCATTTCTTAATTTGGAAAATTCTTGTAATGAAGACATTTTATCTTACATGGTAAATGTATTCTTTAGAAAGACAAGTCTTCAAGAATATTTAGATATAATAAATGAAATGAAGGATTGGGATAACATTCGTGATTTCAACTAGTTTCGAGCTAAAAAATACTTAAACATAGTTGTAAAAGCCGATAGAAGCATTTTGTTTCCATCGGCTTTTTATTTATTGGAGAAGTTTTTAATCTATAATGAGTTCAATAACTGCTGAACATTCTTAATATACGCATCTTCGATCCGATGAATCTGTTCAATGGAATCCGCAGTATCAATAGCTAAATTAATCAGACCAATCTGATGTTTTTGGTTTTCAGTAAAAGTATGAAGTCTTTGTTCAAAACATTCAACAGGAGAGGTAAACACACCTATAGCTCGCTTTTCTTCTTTTCCGTAATGGTAAAGATAAGTTGACATCTGGTATAGATCCTCTCTACTAACACCGTATTTAGCTGTCGATCCCAAACGACAATAGTTCTTGTATTTAGCATCTATTATCATTACTACTTCTCCATCTCTTTCAATTAAAATATCAGGACGAATTTCACGGATGCTATCATCCAGTAGTTTTGCACCAGAAAACGCATTTGGAGAATAAACACGATATTCTGAAGATATATTATTCTGTAACAATTTAAGGAGATACATTTCCCAAAGTTCTGCAACATCAATGAAGTAAGATATATCCTTCTTTGCACCCACGTGGTTTGCTGCTTCTGCTTTGAAATTCTGCATGATCGTTCTACTTAGTCCCATGACCGACTTATAGGGAGCAGTCAAACGAGTATAATTTATTTCATCAATTTGACGGACATTTTGTATTTCAGCCCCTACCCCCATAGAACTCAGATACTTATCATAAGCTTCAAATTCAGCAACAACAGCTGATGCTCCTTTTGATTTTAGAACTTGATAAGTAGCTCTAATTGTACGGTTAATCGTGTTATCCATTGATAACTTTTTATAGGTGCAATAAAAACGCGAAGCATCACAAAGGTTTGCATGAATATGCTTATTGAGAGCTAGACGTCCCCTATAATTCTTTTGATTACGTGTTATTATTTCGTAGCCTTTTGGTATTTGCCCTGTTGTTAAAGCCTTGTTCAGCATTGCTTTCCATAAAAGAGCTATCAACCAATAAGAATTATTTTGGGTATTGAGTGAAACATCCGATGCTCCTATAGGCAGATAAAGGTTGGTTGCATAGCCAACCAAATAGGAAAAAATATTACCAAAGCGGGGATTAACAATAATATTGTAGTCTCCAGAAGAAAATCGACCTATATAGTGTGAAGCGAAAAACCTACACTCATTGACGACCTTATATCCACGTTTTTCATCATAGGAACAAATCTCATAATCTACAGGACATTCTATTTGTGTCCTTGGATTATAGTTCTGAAGCGACACAACTTGAAGCGTACCGTCGGCAAATCGCTTTTGCAATTCGTCGACAGTACCCATAAAACCAGCAGATTGCTCATAATAGTGTTTGCGAACACCATCATCACACTCTTGAAGGCTATCTTGAAGAATTAAATTCATGCATCAAATGGTTTGGTAAATTCATTTTTTATGTCGTTCAGACAATTCTTTATATCTTGATCATCAACACGGTTGCCAAGATATTCTTCTAGCAGCGGTAATAGATGATATTCCCAAAGCTTTTCCATGTCGAAAGAAGACAGAATTATTGGATCATCGTCTGCTGAACATTTCTTTAAGAAATCTTTTATCTTACCATAATAAGCATGTCCTATTTGATAATCAATACCTAGTTGCAATCGACTTGATGGATTTGCAATTCTATCATTTATTGCCTGACATCTCGAAATATATTCCTCAAGACAGGCATCAGCAATGTTTTCTTTAGCAAGCATCTTCTCCAAAACTTTCAACTGAGGCATTACTTTAATAAAAGCGAATCGACGACGTAAAGCAAGGTCAAAGGTAACTAGACTCTTGTCGATGCTATTCATAGTGCCAATCAAATAGATGTTAGATGGAATAACAAAGCGTTCTTTGAAATTTGGGATTACGACTGCCTTATCCCTGTATTCCAACGAGTACATTAACTCACCAAAAACCGAAGACAGATCAGCTCTATTTATTTCGTCGATAATAATAATGAATTTTTTGTCTCGATTTTCACTCTTTGCTGCGGTATCACAGAGCTTTTTGAATATACCTTCTTTAAGAGTATATGAGAGATTATTTCCATTAAGATTTGGACTTATACCACCGATAAAATCTTCATATGTATAGTTAGGGTGAAATTGTGTTAATACCCATGCACCTTTATCATAAATTGCCTTGTCTGAATCGAATTCAAATTCTTCCATTTGTTGTTCAGAGATGCCTAACTCTTTGCAAACAAGTTCCTTTGCAGTATAAGTTTTACCTGTTCCAGGAGGGCCAAAAAGGATTACAGCTTTATTACCAGTCTCTAATAATTCTTGGATGCTTATAATTTGTTGATCTTGAAGCATTAAGATTGAAATCAACAACGACATTTCATTCCAGAAATCTTCACCTTGTTCATCTTCTGGAATCATACTCTTGATTGCTATTGAATACATTTGCCAACCTTGTTCTGCAATGAAATCATTGTAGTCTTGACACATCAATTCATCTGGGGCATAATGTATTGCAGGATCTTCCTGTTGCACAAGATTTCTGTATGCCTTTAAACTTATTGGATGTATAACCTCATGTGTCCACACAAAGAAAAATTTATATGGAAAACGGTAGCGAAGTGTTTCTCTTTGTTGCCCCTCTGCATCTTGGTCATTTGAATAATATGTAGTATTTGGCCATCTAAGTGCTAACCTTGAAACTTCTGGTTTGAAACTATCATTCTTAATATCGTTGATAGTAGATATGATATTGAAGAAATAATTATTGTCTGCGAAGTGTGAAGAAGGATGACGCGCTTGCCCAAAACTATTGAGCGACCCCATATCACTACCTTCCGTAATTTTGTTCGAAATAATTCGATATTCATCATACATTAGATGGTCACTAAAATCAAAACCACCGAGCATACAACCCAATTTCAATATGAGATCATGAAACTTATCATCAAAATGCTCATACATAATTTGAATTCCTGTAAATGCTTCTGATGCAGTCATATCGTCATATTTACACGCAAAATAATCCAACGACGGATTTTCTCCATCCTTGAAATGAAGTTCTTCACCATTAATATAACAATGACTATCATCAAATGTGATAGCATATTTATTTATTTCGTCGAATATAGATTGAACAGTATTATACCTATCCAGAATATATTGATTTGCAGAGTCGTGAAATATCTGTTCACGAATTCTCCAAGCTGCGAGGAGCTTTTCTTTTGTTAATCTCATACTTAGAATATTAATAATTTTACCATAAACTATTTTCTTTTGTTACATCCCAATGTATCACGGCTCTTCTTTCATAAGCCGCCATACTTTCTTCTGGATGAGCACGCCAATATGGAATTTGGATTCTATCAAGAAGTACATCATCGCTGATGTATTTTCCATTTGCATCCAATGAATCAGTTTCAATAACCCAGTATTCTTCAACATTACCATTTACATCCAATTCAAAGGTTTTGAGTACTCTGTGTTTCAATTCTTCCTTTAAAAAAAGAACCAACCCCTTTTTATCTAGACATTTGATACGCTTGCAGATTGGAGAATCATCTGAGAATCCACCTGAAACAAGCATCCTGAGATAAGATAGAATGCAATATTGTATGCGTTGACGATATATTTCATCATGATCCTTAGCATAGCGATTTAGCATTCGAAGAAGGCTTCCCCCCAGTTGTACGAAACCTGCTAAATGGATAATTTTCTCTTCTTTTGAGCTAAAGTTCCATTCTGCGGACATATCATCCCAATATTCTTTTCTACGAATGTACCCTTCGTATGCTTTTAGGTCACATTCAAATGGCTTGATTTTTTTCATGTACTTACACATTTAAAGTTTTCCATTACAATAGTTCAAATCTGATAGATTAATGCAATTTGTATCCTCTATCTCACGAAGGAATAGACGAGCACACATTTCTGCATCGTCCCCTGCTCGATGATGCTTGCCTTCAGGAATATCGAACTGTTCACACAGATATCCAAGTGTGTTTGTTCCAAAGTCATAGATATGACGTGCTGCCCGAAGTGTACAATAGTATTCAACCTCTGGAGTATCAAGTTCGTGAAACTCTAAAGACTTACGAATACATGAAATATCAAAAGCTGCGTTATGAGCTACCAAAACAGGAGTTACGTCAAGATATTTCATTATCTCTGACCATACTTCTGGAAACTCAGGTGCATCTTCAGTGTCTTCAGGATGGATGCCATGCACTTGGATGTTCCAATATGAATAAGCATTGTCCTCTGGTCGTACCAGCCAGGACTTCGTTTCAACGACCTTACCATCTTTGACCACACAGATACCAGCCTCACAGATCGAAGCACGTTTACCTGTTGCAGTTTCAAAGTCTATTGCAATAAAATTCAAGCCTCTAATCATCTGTTTCACTTAATTTGTATTGTCCTTTGATAAGTATTTCAAATGTAGGTGTGCTTGTCTGCTTGCCTTCCCAATATACTACGGCATATTCTGCAGCTTCTTTCATTGTAGAATTCTCAGGCACCTCTGTTATCCACTGCATGTCATAACGTTCAATAACAGAATTGTATGTTTCAACCTGCGCAATAACAGCATTGCCTTCTCGATATTCTGCGACAAAGTTCTTCGCATTTTCAATATTGTCAAATGCGAATATAGATTCAAGGCGACTAATCTTGTTAGGAAATACCTTGCGTCTAACAAATTCCCATGCACCTTCCCAGATATATTGTCCGTCACCTCTTTCGTCATCGAGATAAAGGCCAGTATTTTGATAAATCTGGTTGTAATTAACGATAAAATCCACAACTGGTTGTAGTGGAATCAAAGCTTTTGATTCATTAAATACAAGAAAGAGTTCCAAGGGAATAGTAGTTTCGCCATTTCTAACAGCATCCTGTACTTCGCCAAGCACTTGTCCGTATTGAGTTGCTATACGTAATGCAGATGCCAGCTTTATATCACACTGGAGAGACAATATACAAATAGCTTCTATCTGTGGATAATAGCTCTGCACTGTCTGCTGTCGTGAAGTTGGTGTATCTACACTATTATATGTTACATTTACCTCCTCAGATTCGTTGAGGACTCGGTAATATTTTGCTTGAACGTCCATATTATTTATAATAATGAGTTAATGTATTCGCAAGGTTGCGCATCTGATCTCGAAGTTT
>CAYFTJ010000049.1:0-9550 GCA_964346155.1 uncultured Oscillospiraceae bacterium | reverse complement strand
GCCGATAATGGCCGTCATGGGGGTTTTTAATTCGTGCGTCAGCGCGCCGATTAGCAGTTGCTGATTTTTGTTGGTTTTTTCCAAACGACTGATTTTTTCTTCAACGGTGTCCGCCATCCTATCAAAAGAGCGGGACAGGGCGCCCACCTCATCCTCAGTTAAAATATTGGAGCGCAAAGAATAACCGCCTTCTGCGATACGGCCTGCGACGTGGCTTAAAGTTTCAAGCGTTTCGATATACACTTTTCTGGTTATTCAGTATACACTATTCATGCGCTTCACTGTGTGTATTTTTGCATAAATGGGCGTGTCATTTCCTATCAAATGAACACGCCAACTCACCTAATTTATGCTAAAATACTAAAAACGATGATCAAAACGGAGGGCGGGAAGCTTCTTCCCTTTGATAAAATGAACAACTGTCTTATTTTTACTTGACATACGATTGCCTCATATTTTTGAAAAGTTCGTTGGTTCCGGTTACATTATTGAATAGATTGATTCCTTACTCCTGTCTTGTTAGCAGCAGACTTACCCAGTCTTTCTGGTCGGGCGGAGGCATGCCGGGGGCGGAGATGTGGATTCGGTTAAAATGGGCCTCATCATGGGGGCCATAGTAGGGGTCTAAATAAAAATCAATATCATAGTCGCGCCACTGGCCACCGCTGCCCTCCCTTGGCGTTGCGGAAAATCCCCCGCCGATATAGTAGATAAAATCTTCGCTTAGCTTAATGTCATGCGTGGCGCCGTCCAGGGTGAAGGTGCCCGTGCCGTCCTCTAAAATGATTAGCTCCGCGGACTTGTTGGTGATATAGTACCTTTCGCCAATCCCCGGGTCAGAAACGAGTTTGTCTTCCTCGGTCATGCGCCAAGTACCGACAAAGTTTTCCTCGACCCACCATTTCTTCCCCTCAAAATCCACCGTCGCCTTGTAGCCTTCGGCGTTACCCGTACCGGGCACAAGGCTCCTTTCTTTGCCGTAAAGAAAAACCGTGCGGGGGTTGTTGACGGGGTCAAGGTAGGGATCAAGCAGCATATCAAGCTCGATTTGGGCAAGCTCATTTTTCAGCAAGGAGATCTTGTTGAAATAATTATATAGCGGGATGTAGACGGTATCGGCAAGCGGTGGTACCTGTTTTGGGAACTTGGTGAGTTGGTCGATGTAGTAGGTTTTATAGCCGCTCACTACCTTTAGATGAACGCCCGCTCCGTAGCCGTAGGTGCCGCGGGGAAGGGCATTTAATTTAGGCAAATCAAAGGAAAAAAGCAGCCGGCGCAGTTCCTCGACTTGTTCTTCATTTAAGTAAAAGGAAGCCTCCCTTGTGACAATATCATCCCTGTGGCTGGCGCCTTTTTGCTTAATAAAGGAGATGTTACCGCCAAAGCGATTGATGCTGGTGATGTTGGCTTCAATCATGGTGCCGTCATACAGGCCGTAGCGGAAACTGACTTCCTGAAGATTGCACAGGGGATGTACGCTTTCATGGGCCGAAATGAAAAGGCGATGCAGTTCACCTGCCGCTTCGCTATAGTTTTTGGGATACTCCATATAGCCCCGCGCGCTAATTGTTTGCCCGGTGGATAGTGTAAAGCCCATGGAAAAGGCGGAGCCGTCTAATACCTGTTTGTTACTTTTGTTAAACCCGTCCCAGGACAAGAGGTTATGGGCAGTGGCGATTTCTTCCAGCTCTTTGATAAAGGCAGGGCCAACTTCAAACTGCGCGGTGTTTTCTTCCGGTTGACCTTCCGTGCGGATGCTTACAAGCACCTTGTCGTCCTCCATATGGACCGAATAGTCGCTGCCACTGTACCGCATAGAGCCATAGGTAGAAAAATGGAAGGATTGAATACCTTCTATCTTTGGCGGGGTCGACCGGGGGGATATAGGATTGTTAATGCAGCTTGATATACAAGCCAAAACAAGCGCCAGAAACATCACAAAGAAAATGGGGAGGATATGTTTCAGTCGTATCTCCATCTATTTCACCCTCTTTCGCGTGTTTTATCAGGGGGATTGTGGTAGTATTCGCGCTTATTTTTTGTATGCGGCATCATCTTGCCGGTTATTTTGGATGTGGTTTTTATAATTTTATAAACAACTTCATTCGACTTTTTATATTATTTGCTAATATAAGGTTTTATGTGACAGATACCTTAAAAATCGGAATTTATCGCTTATATAAGATCTGTAAATTACTGTCTACAAACCCAAGAGCTATCGCCTGATATTGTTTTAATTTTCCGGCATATTGACCGGTATCAAGGTATTTATTGACCCATGCAGCAAACAGAGCTTCTATTTCCTTCCAATTACTTTCCCGCGTGATAACAAAAGGATGCTCCCTTGTGGAAAAAACTTCAGAGCATGCCCAATCTTCATCGTTTTCATCAAACTCCGAAGCGCCCGCCAATTCGATGGACCATTTGTTATCTGCGTCTTCGTACAGATTGAAATTGATTGCTTTGATTTCTTTGGATAATTCAGCTCTTAGAACCGTATCCAACCAGAGAAAAAAGGATTTTTCTTCCTTGTTGTTTTTCAATTTATCCAACAATCCCATTGTTACGCCTCCGATTTTTTGACCATTTGTATATCGAGAAAAAGAGGTGACAGGGTTAAGGTTTCCAGTCAATCTTTCTGGTCGTCCTTGATATATTTCATCAGCTGCTCGGTGTAACCAAGGATCATGATTTCGTTTTGGGTGCGGGCGTTGTTGGTGACGCGGCCTTTGCCGTATCCGTTTATCTGGTTGCCCATAAAGACCATGGAGCCGGTCTGCCCGCCATCTAAATTGAAGGCAAGGGTGCAGCCCACGCTTTGAAAAATATCGGCCATTTCCCGCACGATCATGCCTTTGGAGTGGTCGGTGCGGCCTTCTACCGCCAGAGCAAAGTAGTGGCCGGGCTTAACCATACCAAGGCCGATGCGGGGGTTGGGGTAGTGGCCGTAGTCGTAGCCAAGGTTCATTTCCCCGTCCCGAATAAGCCAGGGGCCGAAGGTGAGCACATCCCAGGCGCCCTCGTCAATCAGTTCCTGGGCGGTTATTTGCCAGGGCTCGTAGGCCTTCATGTTGCCATCGGGGTACAGGGCCAAAAGGTGCATCGGCGGGTAGGTGGTTCTGCCCTTGACGGGAATATCGTCAAAGACGATTTCTCCGCCTCGAATTTCAATGCCCACCCGAATGCCTTTGCGGCCGGTACGGTAAATGTAATAGTCGCCAGACAGGCCAAAGACGGCCTTGTGCTTGACTGCTAAAAGGTTTTGCTTTGCACGGTAGCGGTCATAGTTTTCTGTGCGGTGGTTATCATCAAAATAAGCCATTCGCAGGCCCTGGGTGCCCTCTCTTACAAACAGTTCTGCCAGGTAGTAGCGCACAGGGCGGTTTTTATCGTAGATAGCGTCGTGCCTGATAATTTCCATGCGCTGGTCCTGCGAGCAGTAGCGCCAGACGCCGTTTTCTTCGTCAATGAAAATGTATTCTTCTTCGCCTTCAGGCAAAAAGCCTGCCCGGGTGAGTTTTGGGAAGCCGTCTACTTTCATGCCGCCCACCAGGCTTAATTCAAACTGCAAGGCCTCGATTTCTTTTTGAAGGCCGGCTTTTTCGCTTTCGGCTGCCTGCTGAAGCTGCGTTTGTTTTGTGCTGATGGCTTCGGTTAATCGGCGGGTTTCACTTTCTTCAAAAAGGCGCTCTTGTTCCAGGCGCTCCAGGCGTTCTTTTTCAAGCCTTTCGACTTCCAGGCGCTCCGCCTCCCGCTGGGCGGCAAGCTTTTGCATGGCCTCCTGCGAAACGGACAGGACAAAGGGGTCCTCTTTGGTACCCTGGCCGGTAAGGGTCAAAAGCCTTAAATTCAGCCGAATCAGGGGGCGAACGCCTTCCACGTTTTTGGCCTGGCTGTAGCGCACCTGGCCTTTTTCGCTAACGATGCGCAGCGCCGTTCTGGAAGAGGTGGAAAGCTCCCGCAGCCAGTATTTGTTGACGGCTACGCCCTGCAGGGAGGTATAGCTTCCCTTGGCAGCGACGCGGCTGCGTTCAGCCCCAAAGCCATAGGCTTCGTTTTTAATTTCCGCCGTGTCGGGCAGGGTAACAGGAGCGGTCAGGGCCGCCTGTTCGTCGGCGGTGAAAAGGGCAGGCGTTAGGCTGTTTTGCAAAAAACGGTTGAGGGCGGAAGACTCAAAATCCACCAGGGCTGGATCGCCCACATGCGCCGCCAAAATATATTCGGACAGCATCAGCACTTCGTCGCCTTCCCTTGCAAGCAACCGCCACAAAACGGGCTGGTTATCCAGCTTGCCAAAGGTTGCGTATTGCCAGTTTCCATCGTAGCCTTTTGGCAGGGACGGAGCGGAGGCAAAGCCGAGAAGATTAAAACAAAGCAACAGCACCAACAGCAGCGCCCAATATTTTAAACGAAAATGTTTCACGTGAAACATCCTTTCCGCCCGGGGGCAATGAAATGTCCTGTTTATTTTAGCCGTATGCCGCTTACGCGTCAAGCAGGCCGACGGCTTTAAAGCTGATGGGCACGGCCTTCCCTTGCTGCAGCGAAAACAGCCACAGTTCTTTGATGGGCTTATTTGTCAGCGCTGACAGCGCCCGTGCGTACCAGCCAAGCTGCCGTGCGTACCTTTGCGTGGCTGCCGCCATGTCGCGGTCGGTTTTGTAGTCACAAAGCACCCACTTATTATCTTCTAAAAAGCACAGGTCGCACACGCCCTGAATGTACACCTCCCCATGTTTATAGGTAAAGGGGGTTTCCCGCCTTAGGGTTTGCGCTGCCCTTGCCCGCTTACCAAGGCCGCTTTCCAGAAACCTCGCGGCCATGTGTGTGTCCATGGTGGCCGCTTCCTTCTGGGTAAAGATATCGCGGGCAAGCAAGGCTTGCAGCTGATTGTCCAGTTCGGCTGCAAGTGCAGCGCCTTCAAGGCCGTGCAGGGGACGATAATCAATCAGCGCCAAAAAGCGGTGGCTGAGTGTGCCTCTTTGCGCCGCTGTGAGGCTCAGCGCCCCTTCAAAGTCGGGGCGAGGAAGGTCCTGAGATTTGGTTTGTTTTTCTTCTGTTATCGCCCTGCGCTTGTCTTCGGGCGTTTCTTCCTCATCGTTCAATTCGTTTTGTACAAGGGCCGTGACCGAGGTTTTAAGCGGCTGCTCGTTTTTAGGCTTGGTTCGCAAGCTTTCAAGCAAAGCGGTGTTTTCTTTTGGCTGAAGCTTGCCTTTTTTTATCACTGCCCGCGGGGCGCCAAGATAGGGGGCCTGCACATCGCTGTGGAAAAACAGCGCCCAGCTTGCCCCTGAAATGCCAGTAAAGAGGCCGTCTTTCAGTTCTTTGATGTGCTCATAAACGGCCATACCCACCCAGTCAAGCAGGCAGGTGGCGCTGGCCGCGGCGTAGTCGCCCACAGGCAGCGACCAGCGGTCAAGGCGGCTATCTATTTTTTTAAGCGAGCCCACCATAATCAGCCTGTTTTCCGCGCGGGTCATGCCCACATACAGCATGCGGGCTTCCTCCGCCTTGGTCATGCGGTCGCGCTTTTGCTTCATCACGCGGTAGGAAAAGGCCTCGGTCTTGGCCCTGCGCTTTTTATCCACAATCCTTAAAGCGATGCCGCCTTCCTGGTCGATGCGCAGATCGGGCGTTTCGTTTTCGGAGCGGAAATTTTTGGCCATGTCCGCAAGAAACACCACAGGGAACTCTAGCCCCTTGGATTTATGGATGGTGAAGATGCGAACGGCGTCTTCGGTAAAGCTGGAGTCGGTGTCGTCTTTTGCTTCCTGGTTGCTGCCAAGGAGTAAAAACTGATCCAGCGGCAGTCCCGATTCTTCCGCCGACTTGATGTAGGTGCGCAGGGCTTTTTTGCGCAGATCGCCGCCGGGCTTGACGCCGGCGTAAGCGTACAGGCCGCTTTCCCTTGTCACCAGCCAAATAAAGCGGGCAAGGGGTAGGGATTGGGACAAAAAGCGCCAGCGCTCCAACGTTTCAAAGGCGGCGTTAAGCTTTTTGTCATGTTCCCTTTGGTTTTCCAGGGTTTCAAACACCGGCATGCCTTTGCCTGTTTGGGCTCTGAAGGAAAGCAGGTCTTCCAGGCTGAAGCCAAACTGCGGCGCGCCAAGGGTGCTGATTAAGATTTCATCCCTGTAAGGATTGACCAAGCACTCCAGCAGGTTTTGCAAATCGCTTACGTCCGACAGGGTTTCCTGCGACCTTTGCGCCATGTTGCGGCAGGCAATGCCCGCTTCGTCCAGTGCCCGTTGGTAGGTTTCCGATTTGTTGGCGCCTGCCCGCAGCAAAATGACCATGTCGCTGGCTCTGTACAGGCGGTTTTCTTTTTCATACCGCTGTTTTAATAGCTCACTAATGCGCCGCGCGATAAGGACGGCTTCTTTTTGGATGGCATCCAGCTCTTTTTCCTCTTCCCGGCCGGGTTCATCAGCACTTTCTTCCAAGTCTTCATCCACAATCAGGTGCAGTTCCACCGGCGGCTGCTTGCCATCGTATTTTTTTCCGGGGTAGAGCTTGTCTTCATCAAGGTAATCAATTTCGGTTGCGTTCTTTCGCATAGCGCCTTCAAAGACTTCATTGACCGCCAAGAGAATATTAGGAAGGGAGCGGAAGTTTTTGCCCAGGTGCACGAGCTGCCCCAATGTTTCATCTTCTTTAAAGCTTTGGCTTTTTTGGATAAACAGCGTAGGGTCGGCGTTTCGGAAGCGGTAAATGGATTGCTTCACATCGCCCACCATAAACAGGCTGTTATTTTGGTGAACCCTGCTTAGTACTGCCTCCTGCAAAGGGGAAATGTCCTGATATTCATCGACAAAGATATGCTCAAACCGGCGGCTGACGGCCTTTGCCACCTTTTCGTCCTTTAAGGCGCGGTAGGCAAAGTGTTCAAGGTCGTTGTAGTCCCGGATGTTGGCTTTTTCTTTTGCGGCGCTGTAAAGCTTGTCCATTTCTTCGCAAAGCATAGTAAGCCCCCGACGCGCGGAGAGGGTCATATTTTCCAGCTTCACCCACAGTTCCAGCTGCTCCTCGCCCTGGGGTAAAATGTCTAAAGCCTTTTGTACGGCAGTTTTCATCTTATCCCGGTTGGCCTTGATTTCGTCCACGAGTGCCTGGTCAAACTGGGCGCCCTTTTTGCTGCGCCCAAGGGTCGCCCACATGCTTTTGGGCAAAACGGGGAAATAGCCCTTGGTTTCTACCGCTTCAATGAAGGACTGGATACATTCCCCATCGCTTACAATGGCTTTTTCGTAGTGAATGGGGGCTTCGGGGCGGGAGAGGATTTCCTCATTCATACCCCAAAGCTGCAAGGCGCCGGACAGGTTCATCAGCGCCTCATTGACGGCATCCTGCCAAAGCGTGCTTTGAACGAGGCTTTCTTTGGTGTGGTTTACAAGGCTTTCGTTCAACCAATCAAAGCCATCGGGGCGGGAGCGCAAGTCCTTATACAGCTTGGCCGCCATTTCCTCTAAATCCTTGGCGGGGTACCAGTCGGTCAGGGTATTGATATCAATATTCAGGCTTTCATAGAGGTTTCCCACGGCGTCTTTAATGGCCTGGTTTAACATGGGGCCGGTGGTGGAGTCGTCGGTGGTCCTTGCCTGCGGGTCGCAGCCCGCTTCCTGAAAGTAGCGCTTGATCAGGTCCGAGCAAAAGGAGTGCAGGGTTTGAATAGACGCCTGGTCCAGCTGCTCGTAGGCTTCCTGCAAGAGGGGATTGCCGAAGGCTTCCTTTTCAAGGGCTTCAGACAGGCGCTTGCGCATTTCACCGGCGGCCGCCTTGGTAAAGGTGACGATGAGCATCTTCTCCACGGGAACGCCCTGGCGAATCAGGCTCATGATGCGCTCAATTAAAACAGCAGTTTTGCCGGAGCCGGCGGCGGCGCTGACCAAGATTTCATCTCGGGTGGATTGGATGGCCTCTTCTTGCTGAGGGGTCCAGGTGTGGGACATGAGCTTCTCCTTTATCGGTGTGCATAAGTGGAAAGCGAGGGGGTCGGCTGTCCACAAAATTTTGTTGATAAGCAAAATGTTTCACGTGAAACATCGGGTTTTCTTGACAAACATTATAGCACGAAGCGGCTTAAATCTCGAATTTTAGGCAAAAACAGAGAAAAAACGGACAACTTGTCCACAGTGTCCACAAGTTGTCCACAAAAGCCCTCCTTTGTCCCTGGTTGTCACCGCGCGAAGCCCTTACCTTGTGAAACGAGAAGGAGGGGCTATGGACTTAGTTGTATCCGACCGGTTTTTTAATCCTGTATACATTCCCTATGCAGGGGCTTCACAGCGGTACCAGTTTTTCTATGGCGGTTCGTCTTCAGGGAAAAGCGCCTTTGTTGCTACCCGCATTGTTTTGGACGCCGTCATTGGCCGCAACACCCTGTGCCTGCGCCAGCACGCCAACCGCATTCCAACCAGCTGCTTTGCGGAAATCGTCAAAGCCATCGACCGTATGGAAGCCAGGCATTTGTATACGATAAATCAAAACGCCATTACCAGCACGTTGTCGGGCGGGCAGATTTTGTTTTCCGGCCTTGACGATGAAGAAAAAATCAAATCCATTTCACCTGCTTCCGGTCCCTTAACCGATGTGTGGGTGGAAGAAGCCACGGAAATTACCTACGCAGCCTTTAAACAGCTGGATAAGCGATTGCGTGGCCTTAGCCCGCACAAAAAGCGCCTCACCTGTACCTTTAATCCATCCAACCGCAGCCACTGGTTGTATACTAAATATTTTGACGCTTTGGGCGACGAATACCCCAAGGCAATTGAACAGGAGGATTTGCTCATCCTGCGCACCACCCACCTTGACAACCGTTTCCTGTCGCCTGAAGACCATCAAGCCCTTGAAAGGGAAAGCGACAGCTACTATTACGACACCTACACCAAGGGCCTTTGGGGCAAAAAGAGCGACGGGGTATTCAGGCACCTGTCTGTTGGCCAGGCAAAAGAAGGCTTGCCCGCCTTCTGGGGGCTTGATTTCGGCTTTACCGCCCACCCGTCAGCCGCCGTCCAGTGCGCTTATGACGAAAAAGAAAACACCGTCTACATCTTAAAGGAAGGGGTGTATTATGGGCATTTAAACGCCCAGCTTGCGCAAAAGCTGCGCCCCCTTTTAAACGGCGCGCCCATCTTTTGCGACAGCGCCGAGCCAAAATCAATCGCCGAACTTCGAAAAGAAAGCGTTTATGCCCTGGCGGCGAACAAAGGCAAGGATTCGGTCAAGCGGCAGGTGGCCAGATTGTCCAAAATGAATGTGGTGGTCAGCCCCGACTGCCCGCAGTTTTACAGGGAAGCCGAAGGCTACACCTGGCAAAAGAACCTGGCGGGTGAAAATACCGATGTCCCAATTCCCGGCAACGACCATTTAATCGACGCCCTTCGCTACGCCCTGTCCGGCGCCATTCAAAAGCGGGTGGCAAGGTATTACGGGTAGAAGCAAAAGGTTAAATTGATCGCTTTTCCTATTGAAAAAACCGCTTCGGAAAGGTATAATTTTCGGCATATATGTAATACGGAGGAAAGAACAAATGCCCTGTCTTGATATGTCT
>CAYFTJ010000048.1:0-9601 GCA_964346155.1 uncultured Oscillospiraceae bacterium | reverse complement strand
ATGGTGGCGGTCTGCCTATCTATCGCTACACCAACGAAAGCGAAGCGAAAGCCCGCGAGCCCCTGCTCGCTCTGATGGCAAATCCGCCCGTTCAGCCAACGCCCGAACCCACCGAGGCCCCTACGCCTGAACCCACGGTTGAGTCCACTGAGGAACCGCCGGCAGAATCAACTGAGGCGCCGACAGTAGAGCTCTCGGAAGAAACTGTGAACCTCTTGCGCAACCTGCTGGAGAACTTGGAACAAAACCTGCTGGGGAATCCGCAATAAATCCTTCTACACCCGAAAAAAATAGATAAAATACACCACCCGGAAGTTCATTTTCCGGGTGGGTTCTCGTTTGAATGATTAATCATTCAAAGACATTAGGTCGTCTTCTGCGAATTTGGTGAGCTTATGATAGCTTGTGGTCAAGCAGGGCATCATACAGGGCAATAGCGACGGAAGCCACCACAGCGGGCAGAGCCCTCAGGGCGATGCAGGGGTCGTGGCGCCCGGTAACCGATAAAGTGTTCTGCTCACCGGTCCTGATATTCAAGGTTTTTTGTTCTTTTTCAATGGAAGGGGTGGGCTTTAAGGCGACCCGCAAAAGAATGGGCATCCCGGTTGACATGCCGCCTACAATGCCGCCGGCGTGGTTGGATTGGGTCCTGACTTGGCTGCCTTCCTTTATCCAAGGGTCGTTATGTTCGCTTCCCCGCATGAAAGCGGCGTTAAAGCCTTGGCCAAAGTCAACGCCCTTGACGCCCGGCACGGAAAATACGGCTTGCGCCAAGCGATTGTCAAGCCCCTGGAAGATGCCGCCGCCGATACCGACAGGAAGGCCCACCGCCGCCACCTCGATGGTGCCGCCGATGGAGTCCTGATCGGCCAAGGCAAGCGCTACTTCCTGCTTCATTTTTTCTTCCACGCCTTTATCAAGGCAGCGATAAAGGCTGGGTGAAAGCAAATCTATTTCAGGGTTCATCGTGTCAAAGGGGCGGTCGTGTACCTGCCCGATTGAGAGGTGATGGGCGCCAATTTTGACGCCCTCTTTTTCCATCAGCTGCATGCACACGCCGCCCGCAGCGCAAAGAGCGGCTGTCAAGCGCCCGGAATTGTGGCCGCCGCCCGATTGTACCGCTACCTTGCCGTATTTTTGAGACAAGGGGTAGTCTGCGTGGCTGGGGCGGGGCGTGTTGAAGATGGCCGAATAGTCGCTTTGGCGCACATCCGCGTTGTCTATTACAAGGCAAAGGGGCGAGCCGCAGGTTTGGCCGTCGTTAAGGCCGGACAGCACCCTAACCAAATCGCTTTCCTTGCGCAGGGTAACGCCCGCCTTGCCCTTGGCGCTGCGCTCATCCAAAAAGGCTTGCAATTTTTCGAGGTCAATGGTATGTCCCGCGGGCAGGCCGTCAATAACAGCGCCGATAGCCGCTCCGTGGCTTTGCCCAAAGAGTGTGATTTTTAGATTACGACCAAATACTGAACCCATTTTTCACCTTTTCTGTTTATACTATGTCACTTTTAGAGTAGCCATTTTATCGCAGCAGATTTTTCTGTTTGGTAAAGCCTGATGAAGGAGGCATAGTGGACCCTATGCCGACTGAATTAGGCACAGCCAAAGAGGAAAAGATGCGTGAGAAAAGGCTAATTTAAAGGTGACATAGTATTAATAAATTCTTCGTCTTTTTCAATGCGCCAGCCGCTTGGCAAGACTTTGGGCGCGCTTTGCTCTTCCATCTGGCAAATGCGGATAAGCTCGCTCACCTTAGCTTCGCCCTTGTGCAGCGCTTCATTTAGCTGCACAAGGGCAGCGTCTCTTAAACTAACCTTTTGTCCGTCCATGTCTTTTCTCCTTTCCTTTTTGAGAATCATGCGAAAAGAAAAGGGAGACAGCAAAGGACATCGTCAGGGCGCACTTCGTTTCTTTTCCGTCCTATTTTATAGGACGGAGGCATCCACTTCGTGGCCCTTCCTCCCAATCGAAAACAGGTTTTCGATTGAAAAGAAGCGGAATGTGGACAATGGAGGAAGCTAAAGTTAATTAGGAATTAGGAATTGATGGAAACCGCATACCTCCGTCAAAACCCGTCTACAATCTCGCGGAACCTGTCTAAAAAAGCCATTTCGCCAAAGGTGTTAATTTTAAAGAACACCGCCTGGCTGCCCCCGGAAGTGATGCCGGTGATGAACAGCCGGTCTCCGCGGCCAACCAGCGTAACACTCAGGCTAAGGCGGTTGGAACCCAGCCAGCTGTAGCGCTCGAATACGCGCACGGCGACTTTCATATCGCCAACCTCATAATCTTCGCTGTCCTCCAGCGTGGCGCTGATGTTGCCTCTTAAAATACCCTCTTCGACACTCAGGAGCAGCGCGCGGAAATCTCCGGTCAGATGCTTTGAATACTTTGCCATCAGCTTAATCCCTTTGAATGCTTGCCTGCCACCTGTCAAGCAGGGCGGCCAGCACAAAGCCGATAATGGCAAGGCCTACGCCCCAGGCGCTTATGGGCATGGGGATAATGGTGAGGGTGGATGCAAGCACCAAGCCCACCACAGCATGGGAGGCATAGGAAAAGTGCTTTTGAAAGAGCTTTTCCACTGCCCTTGCGCACAGAGCCGCGACAAGAGCAATGCCCAGCAGCAGCGGAACGATGACCGAAAGGTTCAAAGCGCCCACCGCCGACATGATGTGGTCGTACAGACCCATGAAAATAAGCAGGGAGCTGGATGATAGCCCCGGCACAATCAGGCTTAGGCCCCAGATGATGCCGCTTAAAAAGGCGGTGGCGGGGGTGAGTGTCATGTTAATGCCCTGCCCTGTATTGAGCAGGACCAAGACAGCCAGCAGCGACGCAAAGGAACCGCCTAGGGCGACAAGGTCGCCTTTTTGCGTTTTGCCTGTTTCTTCCCGGGCGGTTTTGAGCAGCATCGGCACCGTGCCAAAAATAATGCCCACAAATACCCAAAGGGTCTGGATTTCGTACTTTTCAAACAGGGTGCCCAGCACCTTGGCAAAGCCAACAAAGCCGATGGCAAAGCCAATCCCCACGGGGATAAACAAGCTCAGGTGCTTTTTCAGGGCCTTGATGGGATGGCTGAACAGTTCCATCATCGGGCGGTAGATGCCGAAAATAACCGCAAGCACGCCGCCCGATACCCCGGGCAGGATGGCGCCGCCACCGATTAAAATGCCGCTGATAACATAAGACAAAAACAGCAGCGGCCCCTGCTTTGCCTTGACTTGGGTGCTCATGATTCTTGCGTTACTCCTCTACATCGACCGGATCGTTATCGTCGGCAGCGTGGACAACAGGGTCCTTGCGCAGCAGCGCTTCAACGGTGCTCGCGATTTCGGGGTTTTCTTTGAGAAACTTGCGGGCGTTTTCACGGCCTTGGCCGATGCGCTCGTCGTTGTAGGAATACCAGGAGCCGCTCTTTTGGATGATGTCGTGCTCCACCGCCAGGTCAAGTAAGCCTGATTCCTTGGAAAAGCCTTCACCAAAAATAAGCTCGGCTTCCGCCATGCGGAAAGGCGGGGCCACCTTGTTTTTTACCACCTTGATTCTGGTGCGATTGCCGATGATTTCAGAGCCGTTTTTGATGGGTTCGCCCTTGCGCACGTCCAATCTGACGCTGGCGTAAAACTTGAGCGCGCGGCCGCCGGGCGTGGTTTCGGGGTTGCCGTAGAGCACGCCCACTTTTTCACGCAGCTGGTTGATAAACAGGGCGATAGAGTTGGTTTTGGATACAACGCCCGCCAGGCGCCGCATGGCCTGGCTCATCATGCGTGCCTGCAGGCCCACGAAGCTGGCGCCAATGTCGCCTTCAAGTTCCGCCCGCGGAACAAGGGCGGCCACAGAGTCCACAACCACGATGTCCACAGCGCCCGAGCGGATGAGGGCTTCGCAAATTTCAAGGGCGTCTTCGCCGCTGGAGGGCTGGCTCACGTACAGCTCATCAATATTCACGCCCAAGTTGCGGGCGTATACGGGGTCAAGAGCGTGTTCAGCGTCGATAAAGGCGGCGATACCCCCTGCTTTTTGCACTTCGGCAATGATTTGCAGGGAAACGGTAGTTTTGCCCGAAGACTCAGGCCCGTAGATTTCCACGATACGGCCGCGGGGCATACCGGCCACGCCCAGGGCAAAGTCCAGTTCCAAAATGCCGGTAGATACTACATCCACCTTGATGGAGGGCCTTTCGCCCATTTTCATGATGGTGCCGCGCCCAAATTCTTTGTTCAGTGCATTCAGGGCACGCTTTAGAGCCTCCTGCTTTTCTTGGTCGGAAGCGGTCGAAGTTACCAGGTCTTTTTCGTCTTTTTTAGCCATGATTTTTATCCTTTCGGTTTAATTCTTGATACAGTATATGCAGCGCAATCAGGGCGCAGGCTTTGCGCGTGTTTTGCCTGTTTGCGTGAAGTCGAATTTTGTAAACGGCATTTTTTCCCTTGATGGCGATGCCGATATAGCACAGCCCCACGTCTTTCCCGTCAGGCCCGGCGTAGCCGGTGGTGGACAGAGCAAGGTCGGTACCTAAAAGCTTTTGTACGCCAAGCGCCATTTCTTTGGCGCAGGCGGTCGATACGGCGCTGTGTTTTTGAAGGGTTGAATTTTTTACCTTCAGCACCCGCGTTTTGGCCGCTTCCTGGTAGCATACGGCGCTGCCCGCGAACACCTTGCTGGCGCCCGGCACTTTTACAATCTCGTCCGCCGCCAGGCCGCCTGTCAGGCTTTCCGCCACAGAAAGGGACAGGCCCCTTTCTTTCAGCAGCGAAACGAGAGGGGCGGCATAGCTCATTGCAACAGCAGGTGCTTGGCGCCCTTAAAGTATTCGGCGCCCGACAGGATGGTCAGCGCGCACACGGCAAGAGACAGGAGAATGACCAGCCAGTAGGGGAAGGCCAGCATAGAAGCCACCACGCAGGCCATCTGCACGGTGGTTTTCACCTTGCCAAGCTGCCCCGCGGGAATGACAACGCCCTGCTCCACCGCCACAAGGCGCAGGCCGTCCACCGCCAGCTCGCGCACGATCACCACCACCACCACCCACCAGGGCAGCAGGTGCTGATATAGCAGCACCGCCATGCACGAAAGCACCAAAATCTTGTCGGCCACGGGGTCGGCGAACTTGCCGAAGTTGGTGACCAAGTTTTGGGACCTTGCGATGTAGCCATCCAAAAAGTCGGTAAAGCAGGCCAACAGAAACACCAAAGTCGCTACCGTGTTCCACTTGAGCAGTAAAAACAGCAGGCATACCGGAATCATCAGGATGCGGGCGATGGTTAGCTTGTTCGGGAGGTTCATAGACTTTCTCCTTTTATTTCTTGGGCTTCAAGGTCGTAAATATCGGCCTTGGTGATGCGGATTTGGATAAAGTCGCCAAGGTTCAGGGGCTTGTCCGCCGCAACCAAAATTTCCCCATCGGCGTCGGGCGCTTCAAAGGCCGTGCGGCAAAGGTACTTGTCATCCCGCTTGCCAACCACCAGCGCCTTTTCAACGCTGCCCACCCGCTTTTGGTTGTTTTCAAGGCTGATTGTCTGCTGCAGGCGCATTAGGGCATCCAGCCGCTGCTGCTTCACTTTTTCGGGAATCTGCCCTACCATGCTGGCGGCGGGGGTGTCTTCCTCCTTGGAATAGGCAAAGGCGCCCATGCGGTCAAAGGCCATTTCTTTGGTAAAGTCCAAAAGCTCCTGGAAGTCTTCTTCCGTTTCGCCGGGGAAACCTACAATAAAAGTGGTGCGAAGGGCAAAGTCTCTTTCCCTGGCGTAATGAAGCAGGCGCTTGATATCGGCTATCTTGCCGCGGCGGTTCATTTTTTTCAGCATCCGCTCGGAGGCGTGCTGAAGCGGCAGATCAAGGTAGCGGCAAATGTTTTGGTGTTTTGCCATGGTATCAATTAAGGCAAGGTCGGTTTCGTCAGGATACAGGTACAGCACCCTCAGCCATTCAAGGCTGGGAATTTGGGCGGCTTCGTCCATAAGCTGGGCAAGCGATTCCCCCCGTTCCGTGCCAAAGCGGGTGGTGTCCTGGGCGATTAAAATCTGTTCCTTGACGCCTTGTTGGGCAAGGCCCCGCATTTCAAAAAGTACATCGTCCTTTAAGCGGGATATGTGCCCGCCGCGGATGAGGGGAATGGCGCAGTAGGTGCACCGGTTGTCGCAGCCTTCGCCTATGCGCACATAGGCGCTAAAGGGCGGGGTGGTCAGCACCCTTTTGGCGCAGGCTTCCTGCTCCCTCCGGCGGGTGTTAAGCACCCTGTCGCCCTCCAGGGCCTGCTCTAAAATAAAAGGCAGGCGGTCGTATTGGTTAATGCCCACCAGCACGTCAATTTCGGGCATCTCCTGAAACAGGGTGTCGCCATAGCGCTGGGAAAGGCAGCCCGTGACGCACAGCACCCGGCATTTGCCTGTTTCTTTATACTGGGCAAGCTCCAATATGGTGTCGATGGATTCCTGTTTGGCCGGGTTAATAAAGCCGCAGGTGTTGACAATCAGCACCGTGGCGTCCTCGGGCTTGGCGGTCACCTGCCAGCCGTTGGCCGTCAGGCTCCCCAGCATTTCCTCGGTATCCACCCGGTTTTTCACGCAACCCAGGGAAATGATGCCCACGCTTTTGGCAGCGGAATTATTGAACAAGCTTCTTTGCCTCTTCAAACGCGGTTTTCAATTGCGGGTCGCTCAAATCACCCAGCTCATAGTAGGGGTGGTCCATGCCTTCCGGCCAGGGGCTTTCCACATCGGGGGCAATGCCCTTTTCATGCACCTGCCGTCCCTTGGGGGTAAAGTACTGGGCGGTGGTAAACTGGAAGCCCGTTTTCCCGTCGGACAGCATCGTAACGCTCTGGATAATGCCTTTGCCAAAGGTGTTTTCACCAACGATGGTGGCCCTGTCCCAATCCTGCATGGCGGCGGCGAAAATTTCGCTGGCGGAGGCGCTGTTTTCATTGACCAGCACCACCAGGGGGATATCGTTTTTGCCGTTTTTGGAATAGAACTTTTCCCGGGAGCCCTTGCGGTCCTCGGTGTAGAAAAGCAGTTGCCTGTCAAGGAACAGATCAGCGATGTTGATGGCCTGCTCCACCCAGCCGCCGGGGTTGTCCCGCAGGTCCAGCACCAGGGCTTTGGCACCCTGCCTGTCCAGTTCTTTGAGGGCGTTTTTTACTTCCTGGTCCATTTCGCCGGCAAACTCATAGGCGGCAATGTAGCCCACTTCATCATCCAGCATGGCGTATTCCATGCGGTTGATGTTGATGACCGCTTTAGTGAGTTCAAACGTCAGGGTTTCAAAGTTGCGGATCACCTGCACCGTGACCTGTTCGCCGGGTACGCCCCGCATGATGCTGACGGCCTCGTTCATGGTTTCGGTGGTCACGACCAAATCGTCACCTACCATGTAAAAAATGTCGCCTTTTTTAAGGCCGGCTTCTTCGGCGGGCGTTCCCTTAAACACGCGGGTAATGGTTACCGAGCCGTCGCGGTAGTCCCCCAGCATCTGAACGCCGATGCCGGCATAGCTGCCCTCGTCTTCTTCCCAGAGCTTTTTCCACTCTTCTTCGTTATAGTAAAAAGAATAGTTGTCGCCAAGGCCCGACAACAGGCCCTGAATAGCCCCGTCCATCAGCTTTTGCTCATCGGGCGGCTTGTAGTAGTATTCTTCCAGGTACTGGTGCACTTCGGCAAGCTTTTTGTATTCTAAAAACAGTTGGTACTCTTCCTGGGTCAGCTCCACCTTCACGGTGCTTGCCTGCATAGGCAGCGCCAGCATCAGGCACAGCATGAAAGAAAGAGCAAGGGTGGTGAATCTTTTCATCGGGTTTCTCCCTTCGTAGGCGCGGCCCCTTTGGCGCGCAAGGATAGTTCATAAAATAGCTTAAAGGTGAGGGCGTCGCCAAATTTGCGCAAGTCAAGCCCTGTGAGCGACAAAATTTTATCCAGCCGGTAGGTCAGGGTGTTTCGGTGAATGTACAGCCGCCTCGCGGCTTCGGTTAGGTTCATGCCCGCGTCCAAAAAGGTATTGATGGATTCCACCATGCTTGGGTTGAGGGCGCGCGCGATTGATTCATCGGAAAAGAGGGCGGAATACTTATAGGCAACCTCCGGCGGAATGTCGGCTAAAAACCGCTCGAACAGGAGGTTGTCATAGCAAAAGACCAGGTCCTTTTTATGAAAAACCGGCCCCACTTCAAGGGCGACGCGCGCTTCCCTAAGGCTTCGGTGCCAATCCGCGGGGCTATTCACCTTGGAGCCGATGCCTACCTTTAAGGTCATGCCTTCTTCGTTTTGGGCCGTGTCCAGCATGGCAAGGGCAAGCTCCTGCACATCCCCGGGCTCCTGGTCTTCGATTTGCTTAATCAGGGCAGCCGTCTTGGGGCTTAAAGGCAGGAAACTATCGTTTTTTTCCAGGGGCAAAATGCTTTCCAGCGCCTTGATATCCTGAGCCGAGCTGGGCTGAAGGGCAAACAGCATCAGCTGGTAGGAGGTGTCCTTGGCAAAGTCGGCGCAAAGGGCAAGCCTTTCTTCCTGGCTCAAATCGCCGTTTAACAAAAGGCTGACGGAATTTTGCCGGGCCTCATTGGGCGGCAGCTTGGATATCAGCTCTTCCACCACCGGAGCCGCTAAAAACAAAGCGTCCCGGGCGTAAGCGCTGTCCTTGCATAAAATCAGGGAGCCGCCCTCAAGGCCAAGGTACATGAAACCCTTTTGCGCCAAAAATTCGCCGGCTTTCAGGGTGGCGGGGGGTATTTCCCGCAGCCTTGCGCCATAAACCTGAACGCCTCTTGCATCATAAATAAAAAAGGGGGTGTCCAGCCGGCCCAAATAGCTATCCAATTTGATCTTTTGCCAAGCGTTCATTTGCTTCCCCTTTCCTGTAGTCGATACCTACATATTATACCACAACTGGCCTACAAAAATGAAGAAAAGCCCTTACAACGGGGAGAAATCCTACAAGCCCTTACAACGGGGAGAAATCCCGCCAAATGGCAGACGCTTCAAAAAACGCTTGCAAAGTACCGGCGCCCATGCTATAATATAGCCCGTGTCGGGATTATAGCTCAGTTGGCTAGAGTACCACGTTGACATCGTGGGGGTCACTGGTTCGAGCCCAGTTAATCCCACCAGAAAGAAAAGCCTCGCAAATGCGGGGCTTTTTGCTTGGCTTAAGGTTTTGTTGGTTTTTGAAGCTTGCTTCCTATACAGGTAATGTCTTTTCATTATTCAGATGTTTTACCAAAATAATTTTCGCCCCAGTCGAATATTCAAGGGCTGAAAAGTATTAAAAGAACTACAAGCCTAATACTTCACGGTTCATGATATCTATGGCTTCTTGTTCTTGCTTATATGCCAGATATCTAAGATCATTAGCGGTATCTATAAGCTTTGCGATGATATTCCCTCATGTATTTTCCACTCTTGGAATATTGCTGGAACCAATGTGGTTTGGTCATCGACAACTCTTTCTCTGCTTTCCATTTGTGCCGTTTTAGCACCAGAAGAAACCTCATCAATCTTGATGATAGTTTGTTTTTCAGGCACCATAATTTCGTTGCCGTCTTTATCTCGCCTATACAAGGTATTCCCTCGCTTGTCATGACCAATCTTTTCAACTATGGCCATAT
>CAYFTJ010000047.1:0-9815 GCA_964346155.1 uncultured Oscillospiraceae bacterium | reverse complement strand
CCAAAGGCGCATCCTTCTTTTGTTTTGCCTTGACGCTTCAAGCGGGCGCGGATATAATGGAATTATCAAATCAAAGAGGTGAAAGAATGAACAACTAATCTTGTAGGAAAAACAAAAGTCGCAGATGAAAAGGAATGCGACAGGCTTTGTTGTGCTGCAAGGTTGGTTGTGCGTTGACACCATATAAAGTGAAAAAGGCTTGCTTTTTGTTGTAAAGGCATGAGCCTTTTGGCTTTTGCAGCAAACAGAAGAAAATGGAGGAATTATGCTGCAAATTAACAATTTAACCATCAGGCACCGAAAAGATTTGCGGGTGCTGATTGATGATCTCAGCTTCACCTTAAACGCGGGCGATAAGGCTGTGATTATCGGAGAGGAGGGCAACGGAAAAACCACGCTGCTCAGGTGGATTTTTGACCCCTTAACAGCTCCCGACTATGTTGAATACAAAGGAAAGCGGGCGATTGTAGGAGAAAAGCTTGGCTACCTTTTTCAAGAGCTGCCCAAAGAAGTAAAAGAGCAAACAGCTTACGAATACTTTTGCGACGGTCCCGGCTTTTTAACAAGCACACCCAAGCAAATTGCTTCAATTGCCGCCAGGCTTTCTTTGGACCCGTCCATCCCGTATAGTCAGCAATTAATTGGTCAAATGTCCGGCGGGGAAAAGGTAAAGCTGCAACTGTTTCGCTTGCTGCTGGACAGCCCCACCGCCCTTTTGCTTGATGAACCGTCCAACGATTTGGATATCGGCACTTTGGAGCTGCTCGAAAAAGTTATCAACGATTGGCCGGGCATTGTGCTGTTTGTCTCCCACGACGAAACGCTGATTGAAAATACCGCCAACATGGTGATCCACCTTGAGCTTATGCGCCGCAAAGAAAAAAGCCAAGTGACGGTGAGCAGACTCTCCTACCGCGAGTTTGTGCAGGAGCGGGAACGGGCTTTTGAAAAACAAAGGCAGATGGCTGTCAGCGACCGCAGGGACAAGCGCATTCGGGACGAAAAATACCGCCGCATCCTGCAAAGCGTCGACCGTGCCTTAGCTACTGTGTCACGCCAGGACCCGTCGACCGCCAAGAACCTGAAAGACAAAATGCACACCGTTAAATCCATGGGTAGGCGCTTTGAAAAAGAAGATGAAAACATGACGGCCATGCCCGAAAGGGAAGATGCTATCGTTTTTTCCTTTAGCGATATTCCGGCGGGATTGCACAGCGGCAAAAGGGTGCTGGAGTATTCTTTGGACAGCCTTCAAACGCCGGATGGCGAAAAGGAGCTTGCCCGAAACATCGCGCTTGATACTGTGGGGCCTGAAAAAGTCTGCATCATCGGTCAAAACGGCGTGGGCAAAACCACCCTGATTCGAAAGATTGCCGAAGATCTGCTTCAAAGAGAGGATATTGCCGCCGCCTACATGCCTCAAAACTATGCGGATGTCTTGGATGGAAGGTTGTCGCCCATCGAATTTTTACAAAATGATGGAAGTAAAGAAGAGCTGACAAAAATACGCGCGCATTTAGGTGGCCTCAGATACACGACCGAGGAAATGGAGCGGCCGATTAGCGAACTGTCCGGCGGGCAGAAAGCCAAGGTGTTGTTATTAAAGCTGATTCTTTCCTGCCCCAACGTGCTTATTTTGGATGAGATGACGCGCAACTTTTCGCCGCTTTCAAATCCTGTTATTCGAAACATGGTCAAGCGGTTTGAGGGGGCGGTGATTGCCGTATCGCACGATCGAAAATTTATAAAAGAAGTGTGCACTAAAGTATACGAGCTAACGCCTGAGGGACTATTTTTAAGACGGGATTTCACTTCAACTTCATAAGCGTTCTTTACCCTTACTTGACATATATTGGGAAAGTTTTTATAATGTACTTAATAACCTGAGTTGCTCGCCAGCGAAGCGTTTTTACCCACATTTCAACAAAAGGAGTCTGGAGTCGCAGGGTGGCTGTCACGCCCCGCCTTTTGGCCCAGGGGACGGCAAAAACTTTGCGCAGGACACCTACCTGCTACATAGCGGGTGAAAAAACGATAGCAGCGGCATCTCGGGGCCAAGTTCGACAGGCTTGGCCATTGTCGAAGAGCCGACCACAGCCCTGCTTGGTCGGTTTCTTTCTTGGAAATTATTGTCGTTATTGATTGGAGCAAGTTGTGGAAACAAAAGTATTGCCCTGTTCACAGGAAAACATCCTGCGGGCAGCACGGCTGATACAAAAGGGCAAACTGGTTGCCTTTCCTACCGAAACAGTGTACGGCCTTGGGGGTGACGGTCTCAACCCCCAAGCGGTCAAGGCCATTTTTGAAGCGAAAGGAAGGCCGCAGGACAATCCCCTGATACTGCATGTGGATTCGCTGGAAAAAGCCAAGGATATCTGCCACTTTCATGAGACGGCAGATACCTTGGCCAAAGCTTTTTGGCCGGGACCGCTTACTTTGATTTTGCCTAAAAAGCCCATTGTGCCTGCGGCGGTAACGGCGGGACTCACTTCCGTTGCCGTCAGGTGCCCGGAGCATCCTGCGGCGCTTCGTTTGCTGAAAGCCTGCTCCACTCCCGTAGCGGCGCCAAGCGCCAACGTTTCGGGACGACCGAGCCCCACCACGGCCCAGCATGTGTTTGAAGATTTAAACGGCAAGATTCCCCTGATTTTAGACGGAGGCGCCTGTACCTTCGGCCTTGAATCAACTGTCCTTGACTTAACGGGCGCTGTGCCCACCGTTTTGCGCCCCGGTGCCGTAACGCCCCAGCAGATTGCCATGGTTGTAGGGGCGTGCGATGTTGCCGCATCGGTCATGCGCCCCTTGGAGGAAGGGGAGGCAGCCCCTTCGCCCGGCATGAAGCACCGCCACTATGCCCCCAAGGGCAGGATGCTGTTGGTAAACGGTATGCCCGAAAAGGTAGCGGAGGAAATTTGCCGCCGCTATGACCAAAAAGAAAGGGCCTGCATTCTTGCTTTTGAACCCAATCTTGCTTATTATGGGGATAGGCGGGTACAATCCCTGGGAGAGGATGCAAAATCCGCTGCTCACCTGCTGTTTTACCTCTTGCGTAAAATGGATGAAGAAAAGGTGCAGCTGATCCTCTGCGAGACTTTGCCGCAAACCGGCCTTGCTTTGGCGGTGATGAACCGCATGGCAAGGGCCGCTTCATTCCAAATAATCAATGTATAAAAAGGAGAAAAATATTCATGAAAAAATCAACAGTTGTGTTAATAATTCTTATCTTACTGGTTCCTCTATTGTTTTTTGGGGTAAAAAAACTAACCGATTCAAAGAAACCCGAAGCGACCGAAGTCCCGCAGGCAACGGAAGTGGTTGAGGTAACCGAGGCTCCGCAAGCGACGGAAGAAGTTCAAGTGACCGAAGCGCCAAAAGCGGAAGTCATCAACCTGTTTACCTGGGAAGGCTATATCGATGATGACACCGTTCGCAAGTTTACTGAGGAAACGGGCATCCGCATCAACTTTTCCACCTTCTCCACCAACGAAGAAATGCTGTTAAAGGTGCAGGGCGGCGATAACCAATACGATGTGATTTTAGCCAGCGACTATGCCATCAATATTTTAAGAAAGGGCGACTTGCTGCAAAAGCTGAACAAAGAGCTGCTCCCCAACTATGAGAACCTGTCTCCCGCCTACCTTAGCAAGTACTATGACGAGAACAACGAGTACACTGTGCCTTATACCGCCGGCACCCCTGTTATCCTTTACGATCCCGCCGCGGTGGATTTTGAAATCACCAGCTATGAAGACCTGTGGGACGAGCGCCTAGTAGACTCCCTGGTGATTATTGACGATGCCCGCAATATCGTTGGCCTTACCTTAAAAACCTTGGGGCAAAGCTTTAACACCACCGATGAAGAGGTATTAAAGCAAGCCGCGGAAAAGCTGGCGCCCCTGCGCAAGAACATTCGTTCCTTTAACTACGACAGCGCTTATCAGGACCTCATTTCCGGCGAATGCACCGTGGGCTACATGTTCACCTCCTATGCCATGATCGCTCTGGATGCCCGCCCGGACCTGAAAGTCGTTTATCCCAAGGAAGGCCTTGGCTTTGGTATTGACAGCCTGGTCATTCCCGCAAACGCGCCCAATGCCGAAAACGCCCACAAGCTGCTGGATTTCCTTTTGCGCGGCGATGTGGCGGCCAATACCGCTCAAGTGCAGTACTACATGAGCCCCAACGCAAAGGCGGTGGAGTTTATGCCCGAAAGCTTTAAGCAAAACCCCGTCATCGCCATCCCCGATGAATTGTTGGTTGATGCCGAATTCATCCAGGACGTTGGCGAACACGAAAGCGATTTCCAGGCCATCTGGCAGGAGTTCAAATTGCAATAAGCGATTATTCAACCGAATGATTACGCCCCGAAAGTTTTAGGCTTTCGGGGTTTTTATACTCATCTCAGGTAAAACCCGCGCAGGAAAAGTATTAGATTGCGCGGTTTTCTTTGACTTGCCACCCGCTTCAATTTGGAGTAGGATGGTATGGGAAAATATCATGAAGCGGAGGATTTCATGCGCAAAAGACGTTTGCTATCGATTTTTCTTTTGTTGTGCCTGGTGGTAACGGGTTTTTCATCTTGCGCTCTTGAGCCTCAGCCTGTGCTGGAGGCGGCCTTGTCGCTGCTTGAAAAGGGCAATCCGTTTACCTACCGCTATAATGAGCTGACCGATTCCAAGGTGGAAACGCCCTATGAATTTGGCCTGCCCTACTTTTTTGGCGGACGGGATGAGCGCCTCCTGCTGAAACAGCGGGAGCCCTGGCAGGTGTCGCCCGCCAAGTTCTACGTGCCGGGCAAGATTTTCTTTTATGGCTATGATTGCGTGGGCTACAGCCGCTGGTGCCTCAATCAGGCGGGGTACACCAACCACCCTTTCTTGTCCACCCTGCTTCATGGCGGTGAATACCAGGCCTATGATTTGGGGCTGCCCACCACCCGCTGGAAAAGGCTGCCTCTGCACCTGAAGATAGGCGACATGATGGTGTTGCACCATGGACAAAGCTACCATGTGATGCTCTATATCGGCACCCTTCGGGACTATGCCTACACGGAAGAATGTGTAGAAGAAGAGCTTGCTGCGTTCCTTGATTATCCCTTGGTTGCGCACTGTTCTACCAATCCCTTTTATTACGATAGGTATTTGGACTATATCCGTCAGTTGCAAAAAAAGTGGATTCATCCGCCTGACGGCGGGGTCATGGTGAGCCTTTTGGGGCCCAAGCTGTCCGATGCGACGCACTCCAAGCTGGCTACCTGGACAGACACCATCGCCTTTTACTACTTTGATTTGGACGGTTACCCATTGAATGTGTTTGATACATCCACCATGGACAAGCACCGCTGGTACCGGTGGAATCAGACTCCTGAAGAAGTGAGCAAGGAGGTTGTAGGGCAGGTTAAGTGAGGAAAGATATAGGCTGCAATAAGGCGGGCGTTTTAAGCCCGTTTTTTCCTTTAAAAGTAGGACAAAGACTATCGGCCAAACACCTTGAAATATTATGGAAAATTGGGTATAATAAACATTGTGTGACTAATTAAGTACAGCAATTAAAGGAGGACTTTAAGTAAGAATGACAAAATATGTTTACCTGTTTGAAGAAGCGGATGCGTCCATGCGCAACCTGCTGGGCGGTAAAGGCGCCAACTTGGCTGAAATGACCAGAATCGGCATGCCTGTACCTCCCGGATTTACCGTGACCACAGAGGCTTGCACTCGCTTCTACAACGATGGGAAGACCATTGCCCCTGAAATTGAAAAGCAAATTTTCGAAGCTCTCGCGGTTGTTGAAAAGAACGTCGGCAAGAAGTTTGGCGACCTTGAAAATCCCTTCTTGGTTTCCGTCCGCTCCGGCGCCCGCGCTTCCATGCCCGGCATGATGGATACCATCCTGAACCTGGGCCTCAACGACATTGCCGTGCAGGGGCTTGCCAGGCTCACCGATAACGAGCGCTTTGCTTACGATAGCTACCGCCGCTTTATCCAGATGTTTTCCGATGTTGTTATGGAAATTGACAAGGTGAAGTTCCACGACGCTTTGGAAGCTGTTAAAGAAGAAAACGGCTGTGCCGGCGATACCGACCTGACTGCTGAAAACCTCAAAGAAGTCGTTCGCCGCTATAAGGAAATCTACCGCACCGAAAAGGGCGAAGAATTCCCCCAAGATCCCAAAGTACAGTTGATGCTTGCTATCGAGGCTGTTTTCCGCTCCTGGAACAACCCCCGCGCCATCTACTACCGCCGCATGAACGATATCCCCGGCGACTGGGGCACGGCCGTGAACGTACAGAGCATGGTCTTTGGCAACATGGGCAATGACTGCGGCACCGGCGTTGCCTTTACCCGCAACCCTGCCACGGGCGACAAGCACCTGTATGGCGAATACCTCATGAACGCCCAGGGCGAAGACGTTGTGGCCGGTATTCGTACCCCCCACAACATCGACGATATGAAAGAAGAGCTGCCTGAAATTTATCAACAGTTCTCCGAAATTGCCCAAAAGCTTGAAGACCACTACCGCGATATGCAGGATATGGAGTTCACCATCGAGCGTGGCCGCCTGTACATGCTGCAAACCCGCAACGGCAAGCGCACCGCCGCCGCCGCTGTGAAGATTGCCGTTGACCTGGTGGACGAAGGCAAGATTACCGAAGAAGAAGCTGTGTTAAAGGTCGAACCCAAGCAGCTGGATACCCTCCTGCACCCCACCTTTGACGCTGAAGTAATCAAGAAGGCAACACCCTTTGTAACAGGCCTTGCCGCCTCTCCCGGCGCGGGTTCGGGCGCCATCTGCTTCACCGCTGAAGAAGCCGCCAAGCAAGGCAAAGAAGGCAAGGCAGTGGTGCTGGTTCGTGAAGAAACCACCCCGGAAGATATCGAAGGCATGGACTTTGCCAAGGCCATCCTCACCGCCCGTGGTGGCATGACCAGCCACGCGGCCGTTGTTGCCCGCGGCATGGGTCGCTGCGCTGTTGTTGGCGCGGGCGCTATCCGCATCAACGAAGCGGAAAAATCCATGACTGTAAACGGCAAGGTCTATAAAGAAGGTACTTTGGTCAGCGTCGATGGCTCCACCGGCAAGGTGTATGAAGGCATCATCCCGCAAGTCGAAGCCAGCGTTTCCGGCGACTTTGGCCGCCTGATGGCTTGGGCCGACAACGCCCGCACACTGAAAGTGCGCACCAACGCCGATAACCCCCGTGATACCAAGCAGGCGCTTGAATTTGGCGCGCAGGGCATCGGCCTTTGCCGCACCGAGCATATGTTCTTTGAATCTACCCGCATCAAGGCTGTTCGTGAAATGATTCTGGCCGACTCTGAAGAACAGCGCCGCATTGCCCTTGATAAGATTCTGCCCTATCAGCAGAAAGACTTTGAAGAAATGTTCACTGCCCTTGAAGGCCGTCCCATGACCGTTCGTTTCCTTGACCCGCCGCTGCATGAATTCCTGCCCCAAAAGAGCATGGTGGAAGAAATCGCGGAAATCGCTAAGGAACTGGGCACCACTTCCGAAGAGATCGTGAAGAAGATCGACGACCTGCACGAGTTCAACCCCATGATGGGACACCGTGGCTGCCGTTTGGCCGTTACCTATCCTGAAATCGCCGAGATGCAGACCCGCGCTGTTATGCAGGCTGCCATCAAGGTGCGCAAGGAAAAGGGCTTCGACATCGTCCCCGAAATCATGATTCCGCTGGTTGGCTCCAAGAAAGAACTGAAGTTTGTAAAGGACATCGTTGTTTCCACCATCAACCAGATTTTCGAGGAACAGGGCATGACGATTCCCTATCATATCGGCACCATGATTGAAATTCCCCGTGCCTGCGTAACGGCCGATGAAATTGCCGAAGAAGCCGAGTTCTTCTCCTTTGGCACCAACGACCTAACACAGATGGGCTTTGGCTTTAGCCGTGACGATGCCGGTAAGTTCCTGGACAGCTACTACGACAACAAGATTTTCGAATCCGACCCCTTTGCCCGCCTGGATGTGGATGGCGTTGGTAAGTTGGTCGAAATGGCTTGCACGCTTGGCCGCAAGGGCCGCCCGGGCATTAAGCTTGGCATCTGCGGCGAACACGGCGGCGAACCCAGCTCTATCGAGTTCTGCCACAAGATGGGCCTTGACTATGTGTCCTGCTCCCCCTTCCGTGTACCGATTGCCCGCCTTGCAGCAGCCCACGCCGCTATCAAGGAAAAGCAAGCGAAGTAAACTTCTTAAAGCGAATAACTTTTACAAAAGCCCCCGACGAAAAGTCGGGGGCTGGTTTTAAAATAGTGATTGGGTAACAACTGATTTCAATAGTTGTTTCTTATTTTAGATGAGTATTAACTTCCTAAAAACCCGCCGTCAACCACGAGGGTTTGTCCGGTGATAAAGTCTGCCTTATCCGACAAGAGGAAAGCAGCTGCTTCGACTACATCTTTAGGTTTTCCAAGGCGGCCTTTGGGGGTGCGGCTAATCAGGTCCTGTATTTCTTCGGTGGTATACTCGTTTAACATGTCCGTTTTGATGGCGCCGGGACAGATGCAGTTAAGGTTTAGGTTGCCTTCTTCCTTGGAAACGGCAGTTATCAAGGTTTGAAGCGCTGCCTTGGACGCTGAATAGGCCGCTTCGCAGCAGGCGGGAGAAAGCCCCCAGACAGAAGAAATGGCCACAACTTTTCCTTGCTGTTCCCGAAGAAAGGGTAAACAGAGCCTTAAGATTTGGGCGGGGGCGTGATAGTTGATGCGAAAGAGATTTTCATGAGCTTCTTCATCCAAAGAACAAAAAAGCCCTGTGCGTGATATTCCGGCGTTTAATACCAGGGCATCCAAAGTTCCAAGCTGCTTGACGGCATAGGCGCAAAAACTTTCTGTTTCTTTTTGGCTAAGGAGGTTTGCCTGAAACGAAAGGGCGCCCGTTTTTTTAGAAAGCTCCATGGCGGCATCGTGGCTTTTATAGTAGTTAAAGACCACCCGATATCCGTCTTTGCTTAGTTTTTCAACGATTGCGGCTCCAATGCCTCTGGAGCCGCCGGTTACGATAGCTGTTTTCATAGCCGCCTCCTTTTCCTGGCTTTTATTGTAACCATTTGGAAAGCACGGCGCAAGGGAAGGAAAGTATATTTAAACAGACCTTGGTTTGTGATATACTTTACAAATCAACATTTTACTTAACCGGTTTTCCTGTGAGGTGCAAACGATGAAACCTAATCGAGTGGTTGCTGCCCTATTTACCGACGAACTGGGGCGCTTTTTTACTGCCCGCCGCCCAGATGATAAAAAACAGGGCGGCTTGTGGGAGTTTGTCGGCGGCAAGGTGGATCCGGGCGAGAGCGATGAAGAAGCGCTCCGGCGGGAGTGTTTTGAAGAAATGGGCTGCAAGGTCACGGTGGGGGAATGTTACTGCGAATTAACCCATCGTTATCCGGATGCTCTTGTTACCCTTGTTTTGTATCGGTGTGAGTTTTTGTCCGCGCCAAGGATGCAGGAGCATACGGGTTTTTTGTGGGTTCATCCCCAAGAAGCGAGTGATGCCAACTTCTGTCCTGCCGACGCGCCCGTCCTTGCCATGCTGCGAACCGAAGGACTGTTGAAAAATGATAACAAGGGATAAGACTGGGAGTTTGCTTGCTATTTGTCAGCTTACCATATAAAAACCACCCCGCTCCTTTTGCGGGGTGGCGTCTTTTTTTGTTGTAACTATAAACGACTTAAATGCGAGGTTTAAATACTTATATATTTTGCGAAAACGCAACGACATTGTTATGTGTTTACAGTTTTTTGCGGATGTTTTCTAAAAGCTGCGCTTTGCCTTGAACATAAAGGCTGTGCATC
>CAYFTJ010000046.1:0-9869 GCA_964346155.1 uncultured Oscillospiraceae bacterium | reverse complement strand
CCTGATTTTCGCTTGGATATTGTTGTTTTCCGGGTATATAAGTTTCAATTCGTCCTCAAACTGATACATTTCTTTGAGTGTAAACACGGTATCAGGAATACGGTTGACGCAGTTTAATATACTCATCAACCAACCACGGCTGTTGATGTTTGTTACTTCAAGATTGTTGCTCCGGCTTACTTTGGAAAGTACGCTGTTTTTTTCTGTTATTTCTCCGTCTGCAATAATGGAAACCCTGCCTTGCTCCGGTATTTTCTCAATTAATATATTGCAGCCCACCCATCCCGCGCGGCGGGCAGTTTCCGCCAAGGGCTTACGTTTTTCAATCATCTCCGGCACAAAAAAATGCTTTGGAATAAAGATTAAGTCATTTACCTTTTGTTTAACAGATGAATAGGTCAGAAAGAAAAAATCGGGATTGTTGTTACCGGTGATTCGTGCAATCATCGTGTTATAGGCTCCGTCGTTAATCTTTGATCCTAACGTCCCCTTTTTGCTTTTTAGCTCATATTCGTTGCTGCACCCCGGACAAAAGAAATCTGCAACGGGCTGATTATTTTTGAATGGCTCAATACGGATATATCCACAACGGGGACAGTACATATTCCGATGCATCCAATTCTCTGTAAGCACTCGCGCAATTTGAGAATTGGAGCTATATCCTTCCGTTAATTCAGGATTTAGTTGAAGATTCATTGCTTAACCTCATTAAAGAGCATGGAATATTACGGCAACGTATTCCCCGCCGCTTTATAGATAGCGTACCAGTCTTTCCGGTCAATCACGGTACCCGCGCCAACGCTCATTTCTTTCAAGCGCTCGGGCCTGGTAGTACCGGCGATAATCTGAATCATGGCGGGGATGCGGGCAATCCAGGCGACCGTCAGGGCGGTTTTGGAAATGCCGTACTTTTCGGCCACCTCGTCCATTACCTGGTTTACTTCGGGGTAATCGGGGTTGCCAATAAAGGCGCCTTTAATAAAGCCAAACTGCATGGGCGACCAGGCCTGAATGACCATCTTGTTTAATTTGCAATAATTTAGCACACCGCCGTCCCGGTCCACAGCGCCGTCAAAACAGGTGTTGGCGTTGATGCCCTGGTCGATCATGCCGGTGTGCATCACGCCAAGCTGCAATTGGTTAAATATCAGCTTTTGCCCCACGGTCTGCTTTAACACCTCAATCTGCCCCGGCGTATGGTTGGAAACGCCAAAATACCGCACTTTTCCGGTCTTATGTAAATCTTCAAAGGCCCTTGCCACTTCCTCGGGCTGGACTAAAGCGTCGGGGCGGTGGATTAATAGCGCGTCCAGGTAGTCTGTTTTCATTTTCTTTAAGCTGTTGTCGGCGGAAAACATGATGTGCTCATACGACGAATCGTAAAAACCCCTGCGGATGCCGCACTTGGTCTGTATCTGCATGGAAGGCCGGAGATTGGGGTGCTTCGCTATAAACTCGCCAAACCTCTCTTCCGCCGCGCCTTTGCCATAGATATCCGCGTGGTCAAAGAAGGTGACGCCAAGTTCAAGCGCCGTAAAAATCAATTTTTCCAGCGCTTTTTCTTCCAAGGCCGTTATCCGCATACAGCCCATGATTAAATTGGGGATGGTAAAGCCTTTGACCGGCTCCAATGTTTTCATGAAATACCCTCCTCTTCTTCATTCATCCTCGGAAAACAGTGTTTTAATCGAGGTTTTAAACAGGCTCCTTAGGATTTTGTTCATGTTTTTCTTCACATCCTCAGGCAGATTCTTATTGGCTTCATACATGGCGGCAAGCTGTTTGGGGCCAGAAGAAAGAAGGTCAAAAAATGTTTTGGCTCCGCTCGCGCTGAGGACCCCAAACAAAGTATCCACAAAGGCTTCCCGGTCCTCCTGGCTGATTCCTTTCATCCATGCGGAGAGTGTCTTGTCGATATGTTTAGATACTTCCGCAATCTTCTTGCCTTCTACAAATTCTCCGCCCTGTATTTTCCATGTGAAAGCAAGGTGCTGCATGAAAGCTATACCCGAACTCTTTACAATTTGAAAGTCCCCCTCCGCGCCATTTAAAAGAAGGCCGACGATGGAAGATTCCGGCATGATTTTGACTATTTTTTCGGAAAGCTCAGCATACGCGTTTTCGTACAGCTCGGGGTTTTTTAATCCGGGACCGTCAAAATCGTGAACGGAGATGATTCTGTCCCTGATTGGTTTATCGCAGTTGAGCGCCGCGTACATGGCCAGGTTCCCGCCCTTTGAGTGGCCGCAAAGCCGGATAGAGCCTTGATATTTTTCCGCGGCTCTTTGCAAATACCGTAGCGCTTCTTCCTGCGCGGGGACGCTGTCCATGAAGGACATGTTAAAGTCTTCTTTCCAGCCGGTAAAGGTTGAGTCCGTCCCGCGGAAAGCCACTAAAAACCCTTCCTTCGTTTGGAAGGTCATGGCGGAAAATTGCAGTTCCAGGTTGCTGTCGCAAAGGTCTATGTAATCAAGTATCCGCGCGTTTCGAAATCGGGGGCTTGCGGCCAAGGCTGTTATAAACTGAATGTTTTTATCAAAGAACGGGATGTCGCTAAACATAAAGCCGAAGTTTTCGGCCCGATATATATCCTTGATAAAAACAGGTTCAGCCGATGGATGAAAAGAATAGTCTTCATCCCGCAGCCTTGCATAAGCGAACTGAGCAAAAACAAGGGCGTCCACATCTGAAAAAGGTTTTTCCTCAAATGTTTTAAGCTCCACGTGGACATAATCGGTTAAAAACATCACTTTGGGTTTTGTTTCGGGTTTTGAATCCGCGATGATATCTGTTTTCATATTCTCCTTATAGAAGGCGGTGACCGTTTCGATCACCGCTTAGAATTGTTACATATATTTACTTGACTAACTCCAGCGCGCTGTCAAGCAGCTTTTTGTTAAGCTTTTCGGCTTCTTCCAGGGTATCGGCCTGGGTGTTTACATAGAGCTTGATCTTGGGCTCGGTGCCGGAGGGGCGCACGCACAGCCAGTGGCCGTCTTCCAGCTCGTAGTAAAGAACGTCGGACTTTACATAGTCAAGCGGCTCGACTTTGTCGCCTTCGGTGCGTACGGACTTTAAGTAGTCCCGCACGGCTACGACCTTGAAGTCGCCAATCTTTTCAAGGGGATTGTTATGCAGGTTCCCCATGATGGACGCCATTTTCTCAAGCCCGTCTTTGCCCGGCAGGGTGGAAGAATGCACGTTTTCTACCCAGTAGCCGTACTTGTCGTAAATTTGCTGCAGGCGGTCATAGAGGGTGATGCCTTCATGCATGCACACACAGGCGGCTTCGGCAATCAAAAGCGAGGCGTTGACGCCGTCTTTATCCCGCACGTCTGTGCCGGAAAGGTAGCCGTAGCTTTCCTCAAAGCCGAACACATAGGTATGTTCGCCCGTGTCTTCAAACTGCTGGATTTTTTCGCCGATGAACTTAAAGCCCGTGAGGGTATCATACATCGTGACGCCAAAGTCTTTGCAGATGGTGTCCGCCAGCTGGGTGGATACCAGGGACTTGCACACGGCGGCGTTTTTGGGCAGGGTTCCGGCGGCCTTTTTGGAAGTTAAGATATGGTAGAGCATCAGGCAGCCAATCTGGTTGCCGGTAAGCACGCGGAACACACCTTCAGAGTCCTTCACACACACGCCAAGACGGTCGCAGTCGGGGTCGGTGCCAAAAATAACCGTGGCGCCCACTTCTTCGGCCAGCGGAATGGCAAGCTCAAAAGCGTCGGGGTTTTCGGGGTTGGGGGCGCTGACGGTGGGGAAGTTGCCATCCGGCTCTTCCTGTTCTTTGACGACCGTTACGTTCTCAAGCCCCGCTTTTTTCAGCACCCTTCTCACCGGCACATTGCCAGAACCATGCAGGGGGGTATAGACAATGCGCAGGTTCTTGCCTTCTTTTTTGAGAAGTTCGGGCTGCACGGAAAGCGCCAGCACCATTTCGTCGTAGGCATCGTCAATTTCTTTGCCGATGTAGGTAAGCAGGCCCTTTTGGATGGCTTCTTCCTCGTCCATCAGCACGCATTCTTCGTAAGGGGTAGCGTAGATAATTTCGGTAATCTTCGCCGCAGCTTCGGGGGAAACTTGGGCGCCATCATCGCCATAGACTTTGTAGCCGTTATATTCGGGCGGGTTGTGAGAAGCGGTAATCACAACGCCGGCGGCGGTATTGAGCCTGCGCAGGGCAAAAGAAAGAAGGGCGACAGGACGCAGGGCATCAAACAAATAGGCCTTGACGCCGCGAGCGGCCAATAAAAGCGCCGTTTCCTTGGCGTATTCTTCCGAGCGGTTGCGGCTGTCATAGCCGATGGCAACGCCCCTTTCCTTTTCGCCGGGGGTTAACTTTAAATATTCGGCAAGGCCGGCGGTCGCGCGCCTGACATTGTATTTATTCATGCGGTTAAGGCCATAGCCCATTACGCCGCGCATGCCGGCAGTACCAAAGGCAAGTTCACGGTAGAACCTGTCTTCTATTTCTTTTAGATCGTCTTTGATTGCGACAAGCTCGTCAACAAGCTCCTTGTCGTCTTGAAATACTTTCAACCATTTTTGATATTGCTTCATCGCATCCATCGCTTTTTTCCCCCTTTTTGGGCTTATGTTGATTAAATTGTCGGCTCGAGGCTAGATATAATTATTATATAAAGTAAAAGAATAATAAGCAAGGGCTTCATGTAAAACCTCTGCCAAGCCTTTTAACATTTTTGCCCCCTGCGAGAAAAATGAATTTAGATGAAATTTTCGTCTTTTTTCTTGAAGTTCAGCTTCATATTTTGCTATGCTGTTTTTACAAAACCAATAAACAGAAAGGAGGCTCTTATGACAGCCCAGCAGTATCTTTCAAAGCCTTTGCAGCTAAAGAAAAAAGCCAAAACCTATACCCGCATCGCCCAGGCTTTTGAAGAGCGAAACGACCAAGAAAACAGGCGAAAATTTTTAAACATGGCAAATGACCTGCAAAAACAGGCCGATGAACAAACCCTTCGCATTCTGCGCCTGCTTGCAAGGCTTAGTCCCCTACACGCTGACGCGCTTAAATACCGCTACCTTCTTGGCCTTACGGTTGATGAAATTGCCGACTGCCTATGCTACACCAAACGCCATACCACCAGAATATTAAAAAAAGCTCTGGAGGAAGTGGAGGAAATCTATATCGGGTAAAAAGTAACATCGTATCAAACGTTTTCCCTGTTCATTTTTCCTGTTTTATGGTAAAATGGTTGAAATGAAGCCGATCCCTATCGGCAAAGAACAAAGAGGCAGGTTTGCCAAGAAAAGGAGTGTTCTATGGTCGTTCAAATTTTTGAAAATAAAAAACTGGTCAGCCGCGCTTGCGCAACCCTGATTGCCGCTCAGGTCATTGAAAAACCGGACAGCGTTTTAGGTTTGGCTACGGGTTCTTCGCCTCTTGGCACCTACAAGAATCTTGTGAAAATGTATGAAAAAGGTGTGGTAGATTTTTCCAGCGTTATTTCTTTTAACCTGGATGAGTACATCGGCATCCCCGAAACCAACCCCTGCTCTTACCACCAATTTATGGAAGACAACCTGTTCCAGTATATCAACATCTTTGAAAGTTACATTCCCAACGGCAACGCCGATGATCTTGAAGAAGAGGGCCTGAACTATGACAGCCTCATTGAAGAAGCCGGCGGCATTGATTTGCAGCTCCTGGGCATTGGCCACAACGGGCACATTGGCTTTAACGAGCCAGATGAAAAGTTCTCCGGCGGCACGCAGGTCGTCAACCTAGCTCCCTCCACCATTCAGGCCAACCGCCGTTTCTTTGAATCGGAAGAAGACGTGCCCAGCATGGCCATTTCCATGGGCATCGGCACCATCATGGCCGCTAAGAAGATTGTTCTGATTGCCATGGGCAAGGACAAGGCCGAAGCCATCAAGGGCCTGGTAGAAGGCGAAATCTCACCCTGGATGCCCGCCAGCATTCTCAGGCTGCACAAAAATGTGACGATTCTGTGCGACGAGGACGCCGCCAGCTTGCTTTCGGAAGAATAAGAAGTTTTCTGTGGATTTCTTGTTGATGGGCTGTTGATTGTAACAATTAAGCCATCTGTTTTTTAAAGAAAGACGCGGCTTTTTTCATCAACAGGCTGTGGAAGACGCTTATCAACAATTGTGGAAAGTACCTGTTTTACCTTTGTTTTACAAAAATTAAAAGTCAATAAACACAAGGCAAATAATTTTTTGATAAAAGCCAAAAAGTCATCCTAAGTTTTTACTTTTTGAGAAGTTTAAAATCTTTTTGCAAGCGAAAAGCTTATCCAAGGCTTTTCCACAGAAAAAAGGCGGTCTATCCACCCCTTATCCACAGGAAAAAGCTATGTAGGGTCAAGCTAAAAGCCTGTTTTCCACACAATCAACAGCCCCTACTACTACTACTAACTATATATTTAGCAACAGCTAAAGGACCATGAAAGAAGGCAACTATGCAATTTAAAGTAAGCGCGAATACCCTCACACAAGCGGTGCAAACTGCCATCAGGGCATTATCCGCCCGGTCCGCCCAAGCCTGGATGGATGGAATTTTTATCCAAACCACCGATACGGGCATTGAACTTACATGCACCGACGGCATTATGACCATCCGCACCAAGATGGAAGCAACCATTATCAAAGACGGATGCGCTCTTTTGCCGGCCAAAATCTTTTATGACATTGTCCGCCACTCGGTAGGCGATGTGGAAGTGGTTACCGACATGACCAAGCTGTCGGCCATCATCCGCAGCTTTGGCTCCAATACCGATTTGGTATGCTTGGCAGCCGAAGAATTCCCGGACGTGGAAGATGTGAAGGGCGGAACCACGGTGGTACTGAGCCAAAAGAGCTTTGCCCAGGCCGTTGGCAGGGCCAGTTTTGCCCTTGCCACCGACGAAGCCCGCAAGATACTCACCGGCTGCTATATGGAAGTGATGCCAAACGAAGTGCGCTTTATTTGCCTTGACGGCTACCGCTTTGCCATGAAGAAAATTTCCGGCAAACAGGATATCCAAGGCGAAAAACAGGCGGCCATTTTACCCGGCAGCGCCCTGCTTGAAATCAGCCGCATGGCGCAGGATACCGAAGACAAGGTAGAAATTGTTTTTAACGACAAAAACGCGCAGGTAAACTTTGAAAATACCGTGATTTATCTGCCGCTGATTCCCGGGGAATATATCAACTACCGCCAGATTCTGCCTCAGGTATCTTCCACCAACATCAAGGTCAAGCGCTCCGAACTGCTTAGCGCCATCGAGCGCGCGGCAGTCATCGCCGTAAGCGGCGGAAGGCTTACCAGGCTGGACGTCAACGAAGACGGCCTCACCATTTCCGCGACCAGCGAAAAGGGTAAGTCGGTTGAAAACATCGACATCCTCTTTGATGGGCAGCCGCTCACGATTTCCTTTAATGTAGGCTTTTTGCAGGACGCGGTGCGTAATATCGACACCGAGGAGCTGACCATGTCCTTCCAGACAAACGTAAGCCCCTGCCTGTTTACCCCCGTGAAGGGCGATGACTTTATCTTCCTGCTGTTACCGGTGAGGACCGTTGGATGATCGCTATCTTAGCGGCTATGCAGGTAGAGTGTGAGTATTTACTGTCTCACACGCAAAATAAAAAAGACCATGAGCTTTTCGGCCGGACCTTTACCACCGGTACCCTGTGCGGGCATCAGGTGGTGATTGGTGAACTGTCTATTGGTAAAGTAAACGCGGCCCTTACCTGCCAGCAGGTGGTGGACGCTTTTTCACCGAGGATTATTTTTCATACAGGAATAGCGGGCGGACTAAAAAAAGAACTGGGCGTTCAGGCGGTGATTATCGGTGAAAGCCTCACTTACCATGATTTTGACCCCGAAATCATGCGCAAATTTTTTCCGTATGTGGATATGTTTCATTCCGACCCTGTCTTGGTTCAGCTTGCGGAAAACGCCTTGACAGAAGAAGACCTTCCCTACCACAAGGGACTGATCGTAACGGGCGACAAGTTTATCGCTTCCAATCAGGAGGTGGAAGACATCTTGTCTCGCCACCCGGCTTTGGCGGCTGATATGGAAAGCGCGGCCATTGCCTGCTGCTGCCATATCGCGAAAATTCCCCTGCTTGTTATCAGGTCGGTCAGCGACTTTGCCGATGACGACGCAAAAGAAACCTACGAGGAAAATAAAAAATTCTCCGCCGATGTGGGAGCCAAAGTCATCATCCACATCTTAGAAAAATTAAACAAATAAAACGGACGCCCTATAAAAGGGGCGTTCTTTTGGTGGGCACAGACCCGGGAAAGGAAACCGAATGAACAGAGACTTACTTCAAAGCACCATTTACAACGTATTCGTGCGCAACTTTTCAGAGGAAGGCACCTTTAAAAAAGTAGAGGAGCAATTGCCCCGCATCAAAGCCCTGGGCACCGATATTCTGTGGCTGCTGCCTATCCATCCCCTGGGCGAAAAACAGCGCAAAGGCAGTTTAGGCAGCCCCTACGCCATTTCGGACTATCGTAAAATCAACCCCGAATTCGGGTCCCTTCAGGACTTTATCGACCTATGCGACAGCGCCCATGCCCACGGCATGAAGGTAATGATCGACATCGTCTACAACCATACCTCGCCCGACTCCTGGCTTGCCCAAAACCATCCCGAATGGTTTTATCACAAACCCGACGGCTCCTTTGGCAACCGTGTAGGCGACTGGTGGGATGTGATTGACCTGGATTATAACAATAAGGACCTATGGGCCTACCAGATCGAAACCCTCGTTTACTGGGCCCAGTGGGTGGATGGCTTCCGCTGCGACGTCGCCCCCATGGTGCCGCTGGAGTTTTGGATAAAAGCCCGTGAAGCGGTGGAAAAAGTGCGCCCAGGCGCTATCTGGCTAGCTGAATCGGTGGAGCTTGGTTTTGTGGCCTTTAACCGCAGCCTTGGCTATCCCTGCTCGTCGGACGGCGAACTGTATCAGGCCTTTGACATGACCTATGACTACGAAATCAAGCCCCATTTTTACGGCGCCTTGGTGGACGGCAAGGGCATCCAGTCCTATATTCAGGCGATACACAACCAGCTGTATATATACCCCAACGATGCCGTCAAGATGCGGGGCCTTGAAAACCACGACAGGGCCCGCATCGCTTACCTTCTGTCCTGTCCCGATAAATTAAAGGCCTGGACAGCGTATATGATGTTTGTCCGCGGCGCGGCCCTCATTTACAACGGCCAGGAGTACGCCGAGCGCCACCGCCCCACCCTGTTTGATAAGGACACCATTCTGTCTACCGCAACTGAAGGCCGTCAGCTGCCCGAAGGCGGTATGGATTTAAGCGGTTTAATGCGTACCCTGTCCGATATCAAGCGCAAGCCCATTGTGAAAGACGGCTGGTTCACCATTGAAGAAAAGCGTGGCTGCGCCCTGATGAGCTACAAAAAGGGCGATCACGCCCTGTACGGCTTCTTCCCGTTAAGCGGGAAAACCGCCCTGCGCATTGACCTGCCCGATGGCGCCTACCACAACCTGATTGATGGGAGCGATTTCTGTGTAGAACTAGGTATGGCGATGCTGGATAGGCCTGTGATTTTGGAAGTGAACGCATAGATTTTTTTGAGATTTAACGAGGATTTTTCCAATGAACAAAACAGTACGGATATTGGCTCTCTTTCTAATGCTTTGTTTGCTGCCACCTGGCATTGCGCAAGAAAAGTATACTTCCATGCCCAAAATTTTTGTGGTGAAGTCCCAAACAGAGGAATGGTACGAGGCTAACAATACACAATATTACGCCATGGATAGGATAACAACCACCAACAAGACTGTGAATGAAGAAATCAGGAAAGTGGTTGACTCATTTGAAACCCTGTGCCGGCCGCTGATCGTTGCCCAGTC
>CAYFTJ010000045.1:0-10249 GCA_964346155.1 uncultured Oscillospiraceae bacterium | reverse complement strand
CAAAAGACGCCAACCGGCATCCGGGCGTATAAAAAACGAGCGCCCTGTTCCGTTAATAGAATAGGGCGTCTTTGCGTGGAAGTTTTACTATTTTACTATACACTGATAAATATTTTGTTTTTTATCATTGTACAGCTGAAAATATATAGTCATATCAAAGTGTCAGGTTTTCAAGGTTTCTTGCTGGGGGATTAATCCTTGTACTGTGCCTCGCAATACATGCAGCGGTATACCTGATGTTCCCGGTCGGTGAGCAGGAACACGTGATTCAATTCCTGCTCTGTTTGTGTGATGCATCGCGGATTGATGCATTTCATGACGTTCTCCACGCGCTCAGGCATTTTAGGATTACTCTTTTCTACTACCACGCCATCGCGGATGATGTTGATGGTTACGCCGGGATCGATGTAGCCCAATAGGTTAATATCCAGAGGAATTTCCCGGTCAATTTTGATGATATCCTTCTTGCCCATGTTGTTTGACTTGGCGTTTTTTATGATAGCTACAGAACAATCAAGATCATCCAGACCCAGATACCGGTAAATGTGCATGGCGCGACCGGCACGGATGTGGTCAATCACATAACCATTTTGAATGCTGTCGATATTCATACTTCCACCTCCAGAAGTTTCATTAGAAGTGCCTGGCGCATATACTTGCCGTTTGCTACCTGGCGGAAATAGCAGGCGCGGGGGTCGTCGTCAACCTTCACGCTAATTTCGTTTACACGGGGCAGGGGATGGAGCACTGCCAAGTCCTTGCGGGCAAGCTTCATCTTGTCTGGGTCGAGGATGTAACTGCCTTTTAGTCGTAAATACTCTTCCTCGTTAAAGAAACGTTCGCGCTGCACACGGGTCATGTACAGCACGTCCAGCGTACCGATAACATCCTCCAGTTTTTCCACTTCCATATAACTCATTTGGCTCTTATGCAGGGCTTCCAGCACATAATCCGGCATATGCAGCTCCTTAGGCGAGATAAATACAAAGCGGATGGATTTGTAGCGCATCATGGCGTGAACGAGGCTGTGCACTGTACGGCCAAATTTCAGGTCACCACAGCAGCCGACAACCAGCTGATTGAGTTTGCCTTTTTCTCGGCGGATAGTGAGTAGGTCGGTCAATGTTTGGGTGGGGTGGTTGTGCCCTCCGTCACCGGCGTTGATGATTGGGATGGGGCTTACCAGAGACGCCGCCGTAGGCGCTCCCTCACGAGGATGGCGCATGGCGATAATGTCTGCATAGCAGCCCACGGTACGCACCGTGTCGCCTACACTCTCGCCCTTTGCGGCGGAAGAACTGTCGGCAGTCGAAAAGCCCAGCACATTGCCGCCCAGGTCCATCATCGCCGCTTCAAACGAGAGACGGGTACGGGTAGAAGGCTCAAAAAACAGTGTAGCCAGCTTTTTACCGTGCATACATTCAGCATATTTCTTGGGATGATTGATGATGTCCTCGGCGCGATCCATCAATTCGTCAATTTCCTGCGTAGTTAAATCGCGGATGTCCAGCAAATGACGCGGCATAGGTTTCCCTCCTTATCAAGTGTTTTACTTATTCATCCAGCTTTCGTCGCTGGGATTGTTTCGGAACTGAATGAGACGCTCCTTCCACTCAGGCTTAATATAGCCTTCTTCTACAGCTACTTCGACCAAAGCGTCCAGATTGCTCAGACTCACGTTTTTTACATTGGCCGCAGCCAAATGCTCAAGGCCCTTTTTCATGCCGTAGGTAAAGATGCTGACAATACCCAGCACCTCAGCACCGGCTTCACGCAGCGCATCCACCACCTCAATAACACTGCCGCCGGTGGAAATAAGATCTTCTACCACAACGACCTTCTGACCGGGCAGCAGCTTGCCCTCAATACGGTTCTGCCGCCCATGATCCTTGTTGCCGCCGCGCACATATCCCATAGGCTTTTCCATCATGTGCGCCACAATGGCGGCATGGGCGATGCCGGCGGTGGAAGTGCCCATGATAACTTCGGCTTGGGGATACTCGCGCTTGATTGTTTCCATCAAGCCGGTTTCAATTGCGGTGCGAACTTCATGATCGGACAGCGTCAAACGGTTATCACAGTAAATGGGGCTCTTGATGCCGCTTGCCCAGGTAAAGGGCTCTTCGGGACGCAGGAATACGGCCTTGATAGACAGTAAAGCCTTGGCAATTTTTTTTTCCATCATTTGATATACCTCCAAATAATATCAGCAAAGGTATGATTTGTTTGTTAATGCAGCTTTATTACTCTGCGAGGAACTCATGCACGCATCGGTGGTAAGCGGCCACGGGGTCATCAGCCAGCGTGATGGGACGGCCAACTACAATGTAATCACAGCCGGAAACTTTGGCCTTTTCGGGGGTCATAATGCGCACTTGATCACCCGCGTCCCCGTCTGCAAAGCGAATACCGGGCGTAACGGTGGCAAATTCATTGCCGCAGCTTTCTTTGACCAAAGTCGCCTCCAGGGGCGAGCAGACCACGCCGTCAAGCCCCGCTTCCTTGGCGTTTTGGGCATATTTTTTAACTGCCTCGGGCATGGTAGCATTGATAAGCAGCTCTTCTTGCATGCGTTCCTCGCTGGTGGAGGTGAGTTGAGTGACGGCCAAAAGCATCGGACGGGTACCGTCTTCACGGGTTAGCCCTTCCACGGCAGCTTTCATCATCTCGATGGTGCCGGCAGCGTGGAGGTTGGTCATATCCACATTGAGGTTGCGAAGGACGCTCATCGCGCGCTTAACAGTGTTGGGAATGTCATGCAGTTTCAAATCAAGGAAGATTTTGTGGCCCCGGGCTTTAATTTCCCGTACAATCTGGGGACCGGCCGCATAGTATAGCTCCATACCGATTTTTACAAAGGGTTTGCGCTCTTCGTTTTTAAACTTGTCCAGAAAGGCATACACTGCCTCTGCGCTGGGGAAATCCAAGGCAATAATTACATCTCCACGTTTCATTTCCAGGCACCTCCAATAATATCTTCTAAATTTTCAAAGTGATACTTGCGCATCACTTTAGGGAGTTCGTTGATGATTTTGGGACACACAAAGGGGTCTACAAGGTTCTGCGATCCGATCTGTACGGCAGTCGCGCCGGCGAGCATCATCTCGATAACGTCTTCGGCAGTGGCTACTCCGCCCATACCAATAATAGGAATGTTCACGGCGCGAGCCACCTGATAAACCATACGCAAGGCTACCGGGAAGATGGCCGGGCCGGAGAAGCCGCCCATGGTGTTTGCGATAACGGGCTTGCGGGTTTTAAGACTTATGCGCATGCCAAGCAGGGTGTTAATCAGACTCAAGCCATCCGCCCCCGCTGCCTCACATGCTTTAGCGACGGCGACAATATCCGTAACGTTGGGGCTGAGCTTGATATAAACGGGCTTAGTGGTAACGGCTTTGACCGCCTTGGTAACCAGCGCGGCATTCTCCGGGCTGGTGCCGAAAGCCATGCCGCCGCCGTGTACATTGGGGCAGGAAACGTTGACTTCAATGATGCCGACTTGTTCTTCCTTGTCAATTAGCCTGCAGCACTCTACATATTCCTCGACAGAGAAGCCGGAGATATTGGCTACGACCTTTTTGTGAAAATAGCTTTTCATCTCAGGCAACTCATGTTCAATCACATGATGGATGCCCGGATTTTGCAGGCCAACGGCGTTGATCATGCCGGCGGTACACTCTGCGATGCGCGGGGTAGGGTTGCCAAAGCGAGGCTCAAGCGTGGTTCCTTTAAAGGAGAAGGAACCGAGGATATTGATATCGTACAACTCCGAGAATTCCTTGCCGTAGCCAAAGGCCCCGCTGGCAGGGATGATGGGGTTGTCCAGTGTCCAGCCGGATAAGGTAACCTTGGTGTTTACCATAGAATCTCCTCCTTAAAAAGCACAGGACCCTCTTTGCAAATTCGCTTATTACCGTACTTGGTCTGGCAGGAACAGCCCATGCACACACCAAAGCCGCAGGCCATGCGCTCTTCAAAGCTGAATTGCCCGGACAGGCCTTTTTCGTCCAGCGCTTTATACACAGCCTTGAACATGGGTTCCGGACCGCAGGTGTATACATAGTCGAATTCGCCTTCCATCGCAGCGGTCACAAAGCCCTTTACGCCCATGCTGCCATCCACGGTAGTTACAGTTACGCGTACTCCTAGTGCTTCAAACTCGTCCTTCCAGAACACTTCGCTCTGTGTGTTGAAACCCAGCACCACGGAGGGATTTTTACCTGCCGCAACCAAGGCCTTGCATAAACCGTACAGGGGCGGAATGCCCACGCCGCCGCCGATGACCAGCGGTTTTTTATCATTGCCGCTTATGTCAAAACCGTTGCCAAGACCAACCAGCAAATCCAGTTCTGTTCCGGCAGTCAGTGTGGTCATAGCTTCGGTTCCTTGGCCGACAACCTTGTAGATAAGGTCCAGTGTTCCGTTCTCTGCGGATTGCCAATCACATACAGAAATGGGGCGGCGCAGGTAAAAACCAGGAAGCTGAATTTGCACGAACTGACCGGGCTTGGTTATCGTACGTGTATCTCCCTGCATACGCAAAAAATGCACGTTATCCGTTAAGGCCCGTTGCTCAAGCACCTTAAAAATCATTAGTCATTTTTCTCCTTTTCTCAAAAACGGAATACAGTTAGAAAGGGGGAAGGCTTTACTGATAGGTAGGGGTTTGAATCAGCCATTATCATTCTTACGAATCGATTGTGGAAATCTTCAGCGTGATTTCTTCCAGCACATCCAGCAACACCTTGACAGTGTCCAGCGCGGTGAACATGGTCACATTGTTTTCCACAGCACAGCGGCGTATTTTTGCGCCATCGTGTTCTTGGCTGAGGGATGCGGCGGTACGAGTGTTGATAACGTAATTTACATGGCCCTGACGCAAGGAGTCAAGAATTTCCTCGCTGCCCTCGCTGATTTTTCGGCGTACACGGGTACGGATGCCATGTTTTTTAAGGAAATCTGCCGTGCCGCGGGTGGCTTCGATGTTGAAACCCAGGTCGTAAAAACGGCGCACCAGTGGCAACACCTCTTCTTTATCGCTGTCGGCGATTGTGACGAAAATGGTGCCATAATTGGCCACATTCATGCCGGAGGCTTGGAGAGCCTTGTATAGGGCGCGGGTGAGGCTAACATCGTAACCGATGGCTTCGCCCGTGGACTTCATTTCTGGGCTCAAGTAGGCGTCCATTCCGCGGAGCTTGGAGAAGCTGAAAGCGGGTGCTTTGACATAAAATTTTTTCTTTTCGGGGGCAATTACATCAATGATGCCCTGCCTACGCAGACTGTGGCCGAGCATTACCTTGGTAGCAATGTCCGCAAGCGGTATGCCGGTGGACTTGCTAAGGAAGGGCACGGTACGGGAAGAACGAGGGTTGACCTCAATAACAAACACATTGTCGTCCTTGTCCACAATGAACTGGATGTTGTATAGTCCGACAATTCCGATGCCAAGACCCAAACGTACGGTATAGTCGATAATTTTTTGACGAGCCTTTTCGTTTATTGAGAAAGTGGGGTAGACCGAGATAGAGTCTCCGGAGTGCACGCCCGTGCGCTCCACATGCTCCATAATGCCGGGGATATAGACGTTCTCGCCGTCACATATGGCGTCGGTCTCCAACTCCTTGCCTGTGATGTACTGATCAACCAGCACAGGCTGGTCCTCACTGACCAAAACAGCAGTCTTAAGATAATGACGCAGGGCCGTTTCATCCGGAACAATTTGCATGGCGCGCCCACCCAGTACATAGCTGGGACGCACCAGCACGGGATAGCCGATTCGGTTGGCCACCTGAATGCCGGTTTCAATGTCGGTCACTGCCTGCCCGTTGGGCTGGGGAATACCCAGCTCGTCCATGATTTTTTCAAAGGCATCTCTATTTTCTGCGCGGCGGATAGCTTCTACATCGGTCCCCACGATCTTAACACCCATACAGTGCAGACGCTCGGCAAGGTTGATTGCGGTCTGCCCGCCCAGGCTGACGATCACGCCTTCAGGATTTTCCAGCGTGATGATGTTCATCACGTCTTCCACCGTGAGGGGCTCAAAGTAGAGCTTATCGGAGGTGGTGTGGTCGGTTGATACAGTTTCGGGGTTGTTATTGATAATGATGGACTCATACCCCATACGGCGAATGGTCCAGACAGCGTGGACGGTGGAATAGTCAAACTCCACACCCTGGCCGATACGGATTGGCCCGGAACCCAGCACGATGACTTTTTTATGGTCGGTTATCATGGATTCGTTCTCATCTTCGTAGGTGGAGTATAGGTAAGGGACATAGCTTTCATATCCGGCTGCGCAGGTGTCGATAGTCTTGTATACAGGCATCACCCCGTTTGCCTTACGCAAATGGAACACTTCCTGCTCCGTCATGCCCCATACCTGACCGATATAGCGGTCGCCAAATCCCATACGCTTTACCTTGCGCAGCGTATCAATATCATGGGGATTAGCCTTGAGTGCTTTCTCCATCGTTACGATATTATGGATTTTGTCAAGGAAGAAGGTATCGATTTTGCTTAGGTCGTAGATGAGCTCTACATCCACCTGATTGCGCATGAGCTGGGCGATGGCGTAGAGGCGGTCGTCCCTGCCTTCTCGGATGTATTCCAGCATTTCGTCGGTATTCATATGGTCAAAGCGCGGATGGTGGATATGACACACACCGGCTTCCAGCGAACGAACAGCTTTGAGGATACTTTCTTCAATTGTGCGGCCGATGGACATTACTTCACCCGTCGCTTTCATTTGCGTAGACAGTTTGTTGGATGTCCCTTCCAGTTTGTCAAAGGGGAAGCGCGCCATCTTGGTGACCACATAATCAAGCGAAGGCTCAAAGCAGGCGGGCACATTGCCGAGCTGAATTTCCTCAAGGTGCATACCCATGGCTACCTTGGCGGTTACACGAGCGATGGGGTAGCCGCTGGCTTTGGATGCCAGCGCTGAGGAGCGGGACACACGGGGATTTATTTCGATCAGGTAGTACTGGAAGGAATAGGGATCCAGCGCGAACTGCACGTTGCAGCCACCGGCAATCTTGAGCGCGCGGATGATTTTAAGCGCGCTGCTGCGTAGCATGTTGTATTCCTTTAGCGTTAAGGTCTGCGCTGGCGCAACTACGACAGAGTCGCCGGTGTGAATGCCCACAGGATCTATATTTTCCATGGAACAGATGGCAATGGCGGTGTCGTTGCGGTCGCGCATCACCTCAAACTCGATTTCTTTATAGCCTTTGATGCTCTTTTCCACCAGCACCTGATGTACGGGTGAAAGTTTAAGCGCATTTTTGAGCATCTCTTCCATGTCTTCGGGTTTATCGACAAAGCCGCCGCCAGTTCCGCCAAGGGTAAATGCGGGACGCAGCACCACGGGATAGCCGATTTCTTCCGCCGCTTTGAAGCCTTCCTCCATGGATGTGGCGATTCGGGAGGGGAGTACGGGTTCGCCCAATTCCTTGCACAGCTCTTTAAATTTTTCACGATCTTCGGCTTTGTCAATGCTTTCAAAGCTGGTTCCCAAGAGCTCGACCTGACACTCATCAAGCACTCCCTTGCGCTTTAACTGCATCGCAAGGTTCAGTCCGGTTTGCCCGCCCAGCCCGGGGAGGATTGCGTCCGGACGCTCATAGCGCAGGATTTTAGCCAAATATTCCAGTGTCAGGGGCTCCATGTACACTTTATCGGCAATATCGGTATCGGTCATGATGGTCGCGGGGTTGGAATTGACGAGGGTTACCTCATAGCCTTCTTCGCGTAAGGCAAGGCAGGCCTGTGTGCCGGCATAGTCAAACTCAGCTGCCTGACCGATAACGATGGGGCCGGAACCGATGACCAGAATACGTTGAATATCAGTACGCTTTGGCATGTTTCTTTTCCTCCTCCATCATCTCAATAAACTTGCTGAACAGCTTGCTGCCTTTATGAGGCTGGTACTGGACACCGAACAGTTTATCCGCTTCATGCTCTATACCCTCAACGGTATTGTCCATCAGGTTGCGGTGCGTTACTTTTAGGCCGGTGCCTTCCAGCGAATTTTCGTCTACTGTAAACTGGTGGTTCTGGTTGGTAATTTCTACCGCACCCGTTTCAAGTACGCGGACGGGCTGATTGCTGCCGTTGTGGCCAGTCCTAAGGGGAATAGTCTTTGCCCCATAAGCCATGCACAGGATTTGGTGCCCCATATTTACGCCAAAGATAGGCAGCTTGCCACGCAGCTGACGTACAGTATCCACCACGGTGCCCGCATAAGCGGGATTGCCGGCTCCGCTCGGCAAAAGCAAGCCATTTGGCTTGAGGCCGAGGATGGTTTGGGCAGAGGTATTGTAAGGAATGACCGTCACGTTGCAACCCAGTCGGTTTAACTCACGGACAAGACTTAGTTGGGTGCCTATATCGATCGCTACCACGCTGTATTGTGGATTTGGGGTACGGGCATACCATTTTTTCTTGCAGCTGACGTGCTGAATCAGATCTGTTGGTTCCTGGTAGGCGCGGATACGATTAAGTGCTTCTTGCTTATCGACATCCGTATCGCAGATTAGCGCACGTTGGCTGCCTTCACTGCGCAGTACACGGCAGATTTCGCGGGTGTCAACGCCTTCAATGCCGGGGATACCGTTTTCTTCAAGCAGCTCGGACAGCGTCTTTGTGTAGCGGAAGTTGGAAGGAGTATCGCAGTATTCACGAACGACCAAACCTCCCAGCGTGGGGGTGCGGCTTTCATGATCCTCATCATTGATGCCGTAGTTGCCGATGAGGGGATAGGTCATCATCAGGATACGGGCAGTATAGCTGGGATTGGTTACCAGTTCCTGATAACCTACCATGGAGGTATTGAACACCATTTCGTACAATGCGTCGCTCATGGAACCAAAACCGGTGCCGAAATATTCGTTTCCGTTTTCCAGCACCAGCTTGCGCTGTTTTTTTACTTCTGCCATACAACTTTGCCTCCCACAGATGTATAAATACATTCGCCTTGAACCTGCCAGCCCTCAAAGGGTGTGGCGCGGCCCATGCTGGCGAAAGTTTTGGGATCGATCGTAAATTCAGTATCCAGATTAAACACGGAGAAATCATTGGGACTATCAGGCAAGTTAAAGCGCTTGCGGGGATTGTCAGTCATGGCTTTGAGGATTACCTCAAGCGGTACCTTGCCGGTCTTAACCAGCTTGGTGTAGAGCACTGCAAACGCTGTTTCCAATCCCACAACGCCCATCAGGCTCTTTTCAAGGCCGCGGCTTTTTTCCTCAGTACTGTGCGGCGCATGGTCGGTTGCGATGATATCAACGGTGCCATCGAGCAAGCCCGCGACAAGTGCGTCACGATCCTCGGCGGACCGAATGGGAGGGTTCATTTTAAAGCGACCATCTTCTCTAATGTCCATATCGCACATGGTCAGGTAGTGGGGGCCGGTTTCGCAAGTTACATCCAGGCCTTCTGCTTTTGCTTTACGAATCAAATCCACTGTTTCCTTGGTGGACACATGGCATACGTGGTAACGGCAGCCGGTTTTTCGCACCAGTTCAAGGTCACGCTCCACCTGTTTCCATTCGCTCGCGCTGGAGATACCGCGATGTCCGTGTATTTTTGCGTACTCACCATCGTGGATATAGCCATTGTTCAATAAGCTCTCATCCTCGCAGTGGGCTACGATGATACCATCTACCGCTTTGACGCGCTTCATCGCTTCGCGCATGGTGTCGTCATCCTGCACGCCTTTGCCATCATCGGAGAAGCCGGCCACATAGGGAGCCATGGAAGCATAATCGCATAGCTCGCCGTGCCCTTTTTGCCCGATTGTGATGCAGCCGTAGGGAACTACCCGCACCAAGGCATTGCGTTTGATGATGTCAAGCTGCTGCTGGAGGTGTTCCATAGAATCTGGCGCAGGGTTTAGGTTGGGCATAGCGCACACAGCTGTGTAGCCGCCTTTTGCCGCGGCTTTGGTTCCGCTTAAAATGGTTTCTTTATAAAAAAAACCGGGTTCCCGCAGATGCACATGAGCATCAACTAGACCCGGTGTAATAAGAAAGGAATGATGGGATATATCCGCCGAAGAAGCGGAAAAGGCAAGAGCTCCATCGTGAGAAATATAAACATCTTTCTTATTCAGCTTTCCTTGCTGAAATACCAACGCGTTGTGAAGCAACACTGGCCAGGCTCTCCCTTCCGTATTTACTCAATTTATCATAATACATAAACAAGGCTTGTCTGTCAAGATCGTTCGTGGAGTGGTTCTACT
>CAYFTJ010000044.1:0-10977 GCA_964346155.1 uncultured Oscillospiraceae bacterium | reverse complement strand
ATCTCTACGATATCACCACAAATATTTTTGATAAGCTATCTTCTTTTATTTATATAACAAAGCCTAATGATGGTAATGATTATATAGAGTTGTATGGTAGACAAAATAACGAAAGAAAGTTTGCTTGGATAAGACGTGATTATGTAGATAATCATGATAACCTTGACAAATACAAGGTTTTTGTAGCAAAATCTAATGGTTCTGGTGCTTTTGGTGAAACATTAACATCACCAATTGTTGCAACTCCAGCGCAAGGCCATACCCAAACCTTCATTAGTATTGGTAAATTTGATACGGAATATGAAGCAAACTCGTGTTTGAATTTTATCAAGACTAAATTTGCAAGAACATTATTAAGTACAGTTAAAGTTACACAAGATAATAAGAAAGAAACATGGAGTAATGTTCCTTTGTTAGATTTTACTCAAAATTCAATTATCGATTGGAATAAATCTATTCATGAAATTGATAAGCAACTGTATGATTATTATGATTTAAATACGGTTGAGAGAAATTTTGTTGAAGATAATGTAAAACCAATGGACTAGTAATATGTTCATCTCGGATATTCCATATAATTATGCTATGTGCATGAAAAAAGATTGTCCTCAGGCAGCTATATGTCTGAGGTCAATCGCATGGTCTATGGTTTCTACAGACGAGCCGTTTGTTAGAATCGTGAATCCATCTCTGGCTTCTTCAAATACAGATTGTCCATTTTATCGAGACAGTAGTCCTGTAAGGTTTGCTAAAGGATTTGTGAAGATGAAGGATGAAATGACCACAAAGCAATATTCCGAGTTTATGTATAGACTAATCGGAAAGTTCGGACGTAACCCCTACTTCGTTCGTCGTCGTGGAGAACGTCTGCTTCCTCCTTCTGAACAAGAAATTGTTTTGAAGGTTCTAAAGGATATTGGTATTGAAAAAGAACTCAAATTCGATAGTTATGAGGAATGCATCGACTGGTAATACAGGTAAAGCCTATAAACAAAAGCTCAGTACTTGGCGCAGATTACCTCAGTACTCTGGGCAAAGTACTATAGTATCCAGCCCGAAGTACTACTGCATATCAGCATAGTATTCTCAATACAAAGTAAAACGAATATGGAAGACAACAAAGACTTACATGAACGATATTTAGCCTACCTGGAAAAAGCAAGGATGGGCAATCCTGAGGCATTTGTCAATTTCACAGAAACGAAATTGGCAGACTTTATTCGTGATTATGTAACTGATGACTTTGAAGGCATCTATAGCAAGACTGAACGAAAATTTTATGATGATGTTCGCAGTGCTATTGCTATCAATTCACAGATGAGAGCTGCAAATCAACAATCTGGAGGAATGTTTTCACAAGCATTGAAATATTACTCAGAGTTCTTGCAGTCAAAGTTCTTCCCCCATCCAGGAATACCAAAAGAGTCTCTTTCAACAAAAAAAGAAAAACCAGTCGAAGAAAGTAAGCCCGAAACTCTTAAGCAGCCATCAGAACGTGAACTATCGGAAGGTGGCAAGAAACACGTTGAACAGGAACGTATATACCGAAATCCTAAGCTGCGTCAATTATGTATTGAGCATTATGGATATTACTGTCAATGCTGCGGACTTAACTTTGAAAAGGCTTATGGAGAAGAACTGGGTAAGGCTTTCATCGAAGTTCATCACTTGAAGCCAATATCCTCTTTTGATGACGAGCATCAGGTAGATCCGATTCATGATCTAGTGCCTCTTTGTTCAAATTGTCACTCCATGATACACCAAGGGAAAGACGGTCCTCTGAGACTTGGTGATTTACGTAATCAATATAAAGGAATCAAATGGGAAATACCAGTAAAGAAGGAGGATTAAATCCTCAACTTAAAGCCAAGATAGACGGTCTGGACAAGTCCCAACCATATATATGGAAACTCAGATTGTCGGAAGCAGATTTCAAAGAAATAGAGACCTGCCTTACTAAGTCTGTTGCTGCTAATAGCGGTAGTCATGCCCATCTGCTTACGGTAGAATGGGCTATGATCGTTATTACCTATATGGCTGAATGGTACAAGAGAAGGTATCAAAGTGGAAATACCAACGATTTACTATCATTGAATAGCGATGAGTTAAAACAGCTTTGGGAAGTCTCAGGTATCAGCAAAAAAGTCTTTGTATATCGTGATGACAACGGTAGTATGAGATGGCAATATTCAACCTATGTGTTAGGTGGTCTTGCTATCCATCATGAGCTAAATCGCAATGACAATGGAAGATTCCTTAAAGGACTTTGTAGAATCTATCATGGTGAGAACTTCACTCTGGAGAATCTTGACGATGCCACCAGAGCTGTAGCTTTCAGAGAAAGTATCAGCAGGAAGCATAGTCTCTATGAGTACATGAAAGAGATTCTGAATGGACAATTACCATTCAATGAAGACGAGCTAAAGAATGGATCATCTGATGTAAACCGCTTTGTAGCCGCAATCAAATCTGCCAATGATGAGATATTAAAGCTTAAATTCCGTTTTGAATGGGTGATTACCTTCAATCCACAGTATGCTGGAATGACTCGCAAACTGAGACTATGGCTGAAACCAGAGGAAGTTGGAGGTGGATTGCATCAATATCTTAGATATGATAGAGTTCATCTTTGGGGAATTACCAATCCTGAACAAAAGAAGCAGCTGAAGGTTGCTTTGAGTTTTTGGGATGGTGATACCGAAATTGTGAAAGCTGATTTTGAAAATCCACTAATCAATTACTCAAATACTGGTGAATCAGAAACAGGATTCCTTAGTTGGGGAATTGATGATTATGCTGTATGCCATCATGTACCAACCAGACACTTTACAAAGATTCAGGTGAAGGTGCAAGATGAAGATGGACTGGAATATGTTGCCCAAGAACAACAGACAACCGAATATATGCAGCTATGGCGTAAGTCATCCATCGAAGATGAGTGGACGAGTACCAACAATGCTCAGAAGGAAACAGCTTTGGTATTCTCTTCATTATGCAGACTTGACATCAATGAAAGTTGTCTTGGGCAAATCCATCTTAAGCCATTTACAGACAAGGTATATGGTAAGAGCAAAGAATATGGATGGTTTTATATATATGATAATGTAACACTGGTTGATGAACGTGGAAGAAGTTTCACTTTCTACAACCGTATTGGTTATGACCAGATTACATCACATCTCTATCTAAATACCATTTCCTATAAGAATGGTGGAAAGGTAGAGCATTGGTATATTGATGATCCTGATTATTCCGATGAGCCAGAAGCAGAAGAGCTGCCATTGATTTTCAAACGTGAAGACGTGATTGTTCGCCACTTTGAAACAAAGGATGCCATCAAAGATGCGAGACCTGAAACCGAAGGTCAAGCCGAGAATGTGGAGTACAAGCAGAGCAATGGCAGATACACCCCTTGGACTGCAGAAGACAAACCAGCCTATGGTGTTGTTCAATTACGAATTACCATCAAGGATAAACCATTTAATTATTCTGCCATCTATCTTCCACCTCTGAATGATACAGATCCAGTGGTTAGAGTATTTGATACTCACGACATTAAGTATATGACTATTTCAGAGGAGCCACAAGTATATCATGACGATATTCAGCAAGATGGTACTCCTTTATTCCCTTACGTTGGGATCAAAATCGGTAAGGAGGATGACTATTTCCTCTTGAACGTATATCGCCCTACTCTACAAAAAGAATTATGTGTAGATGGTCGAGTTGTAAAATACACCGAAAATGAGGTATATATACCTTATATATTAAAAGAAGAACTCACACTGAACGATTTCAGCACAGAGGGCTTCCGATCTTATACTTGTAACAATCTCAGTAGCATCTATCCACATCTTGAGGATGTAAGTAATGCTCATCTTGATGCGTGGAGTAACAACAGATATATCCAAGCAACAGCCCTTGATGAAACAGCTCCTGCATGTTTACATGTTGGATTTGGACAGGGACAACCTGATGGGCACGAACAGGTAGAATATTATCTTTGGGATTATGACAAAGACAAAGAACCAGAACCTGTTGATTACAAGGAAGAACCTGCAAAGAATTGCTTGATCTTTCAAAGTCTGAAACATCTAGATAAAGAACTTACCAATATTGCTCCTAAACGCAACTTCTTTGCATTTGGATATGGTAAGGTTAAAGCTCGCATGAGCTATGTGAAATGCTTTGATGTCGCTATCGAGCATAGATTGCATTTCTTCATGTTAGAACCATTCACCAAGTTAAAGGGTGAAGACTATCTAACCCTACTCTATCAGCCATTGCTTGAAGCAAGAGGAGGCGAGCTGAGTGAGCAGGATAAAAAAGGACTATTACGTCTTGCCGACGAATTTCAATTCAGTTGGGAAGACTTTAATATACAAATTGATTGTTGACAAATAGCATCGATATGAATTTCAAGAAACTATACGACAATAATAAGGCAGCCGTTGAACGAGCACTTGTTGCTATGTGGTGCGGAGAGTCGAATAATGAAAGTCAGACTTCTTACATCAAACAGATGAAGAAGGTGATTGGCAACCTGTTTGCACCTGATAATGCTGTACCTGTGGTGCAGTGTATGAACTCCTATTTGCCGGTTCATAGCGTATCAAAAGAAGAAGCAAAATCGCTTGTTGGTACATTATGGACCAAGAGCTGGAGTCCGTACGAACATCAGTATCAGAGCTGGAAGACTTTACTCCAAGACAAGAGTGAAGACGGAAAGCCTATGTCTATTGTTGTGACTACAGGAACTGGTTCAGGTAAGACAGAGTGTTTCATGATGCCATTGGTCTATGATCTTTTGCAAAATCCGAAGGCAAATGAAATTCAAGCTCTTTTCCTCTACCCACTCAATGCCTTGATGGAAGATCAGAAACAGCGTCTTGAAGAATTACTTTGTGGCACAAATCTGTCTTATGCTGTATATAATGGTGATCTTCCAGAGATAGAACCACAAGCTTACAATAATCAACCTGATGCGCAACACATGCGCAGAAGAATCGAACAGATTACTGGTGGTAAATATGTTGAGCAAGAAGATGAAAATCATCGTCACTATTGGCAGTTGACAGATCGTAAGTATAAGCATATGCTTTATACTCGTAGGCAGGTAAGAGATACACCTCCAAATATTCTGTTGACTAACCCAACCATGTTGGAATACATTCTCCTTAGAGGAAGTGATGCAGCATTAACTGATCCTGAAAAACAGAGTTTGAAATGGGTAGCCATTGATGAGACTCATACTTATACTGGTGCAGGTGCTGCAGAAATGGCAATGTTGCTTCGAAGAGTATTGTTAGCTTTTAATGTCAGTGCTACTAATGTACACTTTGCCACATCATCTGCTACCTTTGGTAATGGTAAGGATGATGAGGAGAAACTTCGTGAGTTTATAGCAGGTATTACTGGAACCAGTTTGAAACAGGTAAAAGCTATCGGTGGTAAGCGAGTTGGTGAAGATTACATTCCTTCAGGCGAAGATGAAGAACGTTGGAAGCAGATCTTCGACATGGATTATATTGAACTGGACAAACTCTTCCCTGGAAACGAAAGTATCAGCGATAAACTCCAATTGTTGGACGACATGTGTCAACGTGAGGAAGTTCGTTGCAAAAATGAAGGCAAAGCTACTCCTGATATGAAGTTGAAGGTTCACTATTTCCATCGTGTACCAAACAACGGATTGTATGTAAGATTGACAGAGCATGAGGATGGATCATTCAAGATCTATACTCAAAATAGTATTGATAAGAAACAGGAAGCGGAAGCACCATTGTTAGAGCTCAGTCGTTGTAAGCATTGTGGTGAGTATGTTGCTGTTGCACGCGTAAATACCAAGGATTGGAGCTATGAGCCATTGATGGCTGAAGATAGCGATATGTTCGACTTGGTTGAAAATGAAGATGACGAATCAGGCATTAAGTATGCTATCTTTGGATTATCTAAGAATAGCAATATGCGTGGTGACAATAACGTAATGTTCACTATTGCTCCAGATGGTAAACTCCAACCTGTCACAAATGGAGATGGTGAAGTTGCAAGCCAGTGGCATATCGTTGGTAATACCCATTGTTGTTGTCCTTACTGCAATAGCAAGCAATCAAGAACCAGTAATACTGAAAAAGATGTAGAGGGTGATGCTAATGGAAATATGGCAGATTCTCGATTGATGAAATTCAGACTCTCTGCAGATTTCATTTCAAGAATGATGGCTCCTGCTATTCTTGATCAGTTGGATAAATACCCAGAGGAAGAAGGAAAACTTATCTTGCATGACGGTCAGCAATACATCAGTTTTGTCGATAGCCGTCAAGCTGCTGCAAAAGCCACATTACGTCAGGATCTCAGCCAAGAACGTATATGGTTCTACAGCATCGTTTATCATGAAATGTGCAGACGTAAGGCTGAAACTTCAGTTTTGGAAAAACAAATAAAAGACTGTACCGATCAGATGCACACATTGGATCAGGACTCCGATGAATACGAGGAACTTTTTATGAAGAGAAAGAAGCTTCGTAAAGGACTTCGTAAATATATGACATGGGAAGAGATCTCTGAGGTTGTCTTGAAGGACAAATACTGTCCTGTATTCTGTAATCTTTTCGTGAAGAGAACTTCTGATAGCGAGGAACTTGAAGATGACGGTAGCATTAAGCCTATCGTCATGGAACAGTATGTCCAAAGTATCATGGTTATGTATTTGGCAAACCGTGTTACATCTATTGCTTCACCAGAGACTATGGGATTATTCCATACTTGCTATCCACAGTTGAGTTCTCTCGAATTGCCTGAAGAGGTCAAGAGATTCAATGAGCTTTTTGACAGTCCTTCAAATCAAATTATGAAAGAGGATTGGCATAATCTCATTCAGATCTTCATGGATTATACAGTACGTAGTAACCAGTCTTACTTCTTGAAGATTTCCGAAGAGAATCCTATCGATATTTTCTCGAGTGTTCGCTTTGCTACAGAAAAGCAAAGACGTCGTCCTGTAAACAAACCAAAAATTGAAAAAGGTAAGATTACACAAAGTCGTATTGTTCGTTTCTTATGTGGTTTGATTGTAAGAGACGATAATTCAATATCTTTGAATGACGCTCAGAACACATATTTCAGGGAAATAGAAGGTGTGATCAATGCACTATGGGACACTATAACAGATCCAAATAACAAGTTGCTCGAAATTGCAACTCGTTATGATGCAGATAACCATAGGCATGTAGTAGAAAAGGATAATGCACCACGTTTGAACTTGATAAATCTCAGCTTTGAACTTTATGATGATGTATATCTTTGTGATACTAATGCTGACAATGAGTCGCGTCACGTTGTCTGTTTGCGACCTATAGCAAACAACTTTAAGCGTTTTGCTCCATACCTCTCTGGTTCGTCACCAGTAGAGCTTAAAGAAGAGTATCATCAACACTGGACAACCTACCCTAATTATAAAGGATCAGGAAAGGAGCTTAACAAAGAAAAGCTCAATGAATGGGCAAAGGTTGAAAGAAGTTTGCTCTGGAATAACAAAATCTGGGGTGAGGACGGTGTTTTCATGAACTATTTGGAGGATATTCACCTCTTCCCTAACCTCTTCATCCAAGCTGAGCATACAGCTCAGGTAGACAAAGACGTAGCACGAGGTTTGCAATCTTCATTCAAAGAACATACCATAAATATTTTGGCATGTTCAACAACTATGGAGATGGGCGTTGACTTAGGAAACTTGGAGGTAGTATTACTTTCAAGTGTACCGCCTATGCCAGCTAACTACAAACAGCGTGCTGGTCGAAGCGGACGTAACAATAAAGTCCGTAGTGCTTGTATTACCCTTTGTGGTTCTGACGCAATCGGATTGAGAACACTGTATAATCCAGTTGAGAAGATCATTAATCGTGCAGTTCGTGTCCCTACTATTGACTTAAAGAGTCCTCAAGTAGTTCAGCGACATGTAAACTCATTCCTCATCCGCACTTATGGTGTATTTACAGATGGTGATAAGGGCGGTAGCCTTAATCAAAAGGTAGTTGACTATTACACTCCATTCAGTATGATCAAGAGTGCAAATGGCCATCTGGTTATTCTTGATTCTGACAACCATGAAGTTGATCCTTCATATATGATGGGTGACTCTGCTGGTACTATGTATGAGCGTTTCAACGACAAATGTCTGGAACCAATTTCATCAGATTTACGAGACGATTTGAACAAGCTTCTCAAAGACACAATCTTCGAGAATCAGCTTCCTTATGTAATCTCTCAAGCAAGAGAAATTAACATGCGTTGCTATTCGGAGATCTACACGAAACTGGAAGATTATAAATTTGCATATACCAATACAGACAAGGAAAGATTCCGTGTAAAATTGAAGATGCAATACATGGAAGTGATGAACGAGAAGTTGCTCAATTTCTGGGCTACTCATCGCTTCACACCAAATGCCAATATGCCAGTGAATGTGCTGACATTGGATTTGAACTCTACAGCTAATAAGAGTTTCTTTACTCAGGCAACAACATCAAATCCGTCGTACTCTCTTCGTGAAGCTATTGCTCAATATGCTCCAGGAAATAGTGTTGCCGTTGACGGTGTCGTATATATTGTCAGAGGTATCGAATTTGCGAATATATATGAAGGAAAGAAAGCATTTAAGACTATCTATCGAAATGCGGATAAGACAGTCGTTGATGATGCTTCTGCTCTTACTAATCAGATTAGATGGTGGGTCAATAATAAAGAAGGACTGGAACTTATTCAGCCAGTCAGCTTCCTACCTGATATGAATGAGGACAAGAGTCGTATCATGGATTCTAATGTGTTTACACGTGTTAGTGCTCAGCTCATTGATACTGATGATTGGACTAATATTGTTACTGAACCACATTTGTTCTCCGTAAGAAGCAATCGTGAGACAGGTAACGCAAAGATATTATATTATAATGAAGGTAAGGGATATGGCTATTGTTTCTGCCCTCGCTGTGGTCGAATGGTACTTGAAGATGAAGTAGCGAATGAGGACGAACCAAACAAGTTCCCATACGAGTTCAATCCAGTAGCTGCCAAGCGTAAGGAAGGACAGCCTGACAAACCAAACTTCCACTTTGCAATTAATGGCAAGGATTATAGAAAGGCTTGTAGCGGATCAAATAAGACTGATGTCATAAAACGAAATGTCATTATTGGAGATTTGATACAGACCGACTATAGCGAGATTAGACTGCGTCATAAGGGTAAGAACAAGTGGATGTCTGAACGTAGTAAAGAAGAAAATCTCCTATTTACTCTTGGTATCGTATTCTCTCAGACCTTAGTTGATACTCTTGGCAAAGAAAGAGGCGCTGTTGATTTTGCAATCATGCCTAATGGACACCTTTGTATCTTTGATACTAACCCAGGTGGTGCAGGATATGCGAATCAGCTTTCTAATATCCAGATTATGAAGGAAGTAATCAAGAACTCAAAGATTCTTCTGGAAGAAGCAAAAGCTAAGAGCTCAAAGGATATGCTTTTGGATAAGTTCACTTTGCGCTATGTTAAGTATATTGACATTGAAGCAGCTCTCGACTGGATCAAGGAAGAGGAAGAAGCAAGTGATGTTCTTCCAGAGCCTATTGCACAGAAGTTCCCTACAGCAACAGAAACATCATTGAACAATATGTTAAAAGCATTCTCTGCGACATATCAGGAAGCAACATTGTTTATCAACGATGAGTTTAAGGACTGGGATTATTCTGGTTTGGAGAATGGTTGGCGTCAGCAGCTGCAGAATCATTTTGTAGCTAAAGGACAGAATCTCAACTTCTGTATGATGCAGGAAGAGTCATCATACATTGCGGAACCTGTTCTTCAGATGATTCGTGAAATGAAAGCATGGACTAAAGACTTCAAGCAGGAAGTTAATCCTTTCAAGCAGAATGGTCTCTACCCTATTGCTTATATCGATGATTGTCTGTATTTTACTAACAATAAGGAGTATGCAACATTGAATGACAAATGGGGCAATGGTACCTTATACGTAGTTAGAACTCAGAATCCATGCGATAGTGCTACATCAGTTGATACCTCTTATCGTCCATCAACTATGCTGTTGAAACTCTCAGGTTCCGATTATGAAACAATAAGCACTAAACAGTTAGGTGGTATCTTGCAGCAGCAGTCTAATGGATTGATAGACCAGTTTATTGACTATGCAAAACAGAATGGTTCTGTTCTTAAGATAACTTACCAGGATGAACATCTGAAGAGTGTACTCGGTATGGTTGTTACTTTGCAAACCATTGATAATCTTGTTAAGCAGATAGGCTCTGACTTCTCTCTTAAGTTCATGATTGAAAAATATGAGGATAATAGAGGTCAAGTTAGTTTCTCTGCGAATTTACCTTCTCATAGAGACCGTGACCAGTATCTTGATGGCTTGACTCGAAAGTGGATTGAAGATCTTGCTGAAGAAACAAGTAATCAGATTTCAGGTAAATTAGAAAAGGTAGAATCACAGGAGCGCAAGACTCTCACACACTGGCGTGTTCTTACTATTGAATGTGGAGATAAGCGTTTGAGCATCTATCCTGACGGTGGATTCTTAAATGGTTGGGTATTTAAGAAGAATACAGAAAACCACGTGCGTTCTAAGTTCTACACGAACGATAATACCGACGCTACTGATGATATAACTCTCAGACGTGAGCATGATATTAAGTATGACATAACAATAGAAAGTTGCTAAGTTTATGGCAATTATGACATTATATAAGACAGTGAACACAAGCGGCGAATACAGTTGTGGTGATATAGGAATCACCACAGCTGAATGGCTTGATCTATTGCGAGAAGCTAAATCAAAGCCGTATCATGAAGCTCTATTGTGTTTCCTACGTCAAAATGATCACAAAGCGACTTGTTCAAAGGTTTCTCAAGAGTATGGAAAACCTGCCCAGTATTATAACAGCAAGGTGTATCATTTCTCTAAGTGGG
>CAYFTJ010000043.1:0-12426 GCA_964346155.1 uncultured Oscillospiraceae bacterium | reverse complement strand
ATACAACAAATAGAGACGGATGTTTGGAAAATTATAATTCGATCGTTCGGATTATGTTAAGGCTTCCTCAATTCTTTGTAGAATCTCGTCCTTCCCTTCGCCCGTTTGGGCAGACCAGGGGGTAATTTCCCAGGGCTGCACCATCAGCTTATGGGCAATATCGTTGATGCTTCTTTGCCTTTGCGCGCGGGACAGCTTATCGGCCTTGGTAGCAACTAAAATAAAAGGAAGGTTGTTCGCGCGCAGGAACTGTACCATTTCTTCATCTTCCTTTGAAGGCAGGTGGCGAATATCCACCAATTGAATCACGGTCTTTAAAGTCTGCGAACCGCCAAAATATTCACCCATCATTTGGCCCCAACCGGCCTGTTCCTTTTTGGACACCTTGGCATAGCCATAGCCGGGCAGGTCGATTAGGTGAAAATTATCATTGAGTAAAAACACGTTGATTAAGCGGGTTTTTCCGGGCGTCGAGCTGGTTTTGGCCAGGTTCTTTTGTCGGCAAAGGCCGTTGATCAGGCTGCTTTTTCCAACATTACTTTTGCCGGCAATGGCCACCTGCGGCAAGCCGATGCCTGGGAAATTGCCGTATCTTGCAAGGCTGGTAATAAATCTGGCCGAGCGGATAATCACTTGTTCACCTCCATAAGCGCCTGCTTTAACACCTCTTCAACCGAACTTACATAAGTAACGGCAAAGTTTTGGCGGATGTCTTCAGGCAACTCTGAAAAATCCTTTTCGTTTTCCTTGGGAAGGCACAGGCGCTTGATGCCCGCGCGGAAGGCTGCCAGCACCTTTTCTTTGACGCCGCCAATGGGCAGCACGCGGCCGGTCAGGGTCATTTCGCCGGTCATGGCAACGTCCTGATATACGCTGCGGCCAGTTAAGGCAGATGACAGCGCGGTCACCATGGTAACGCCGGCGCTGGGGCCGTCTTTAGGCACGGCGCCTTCGGGAACATGCACGTGAATGTCCAGCTTTTCAAACTTTTCGTTTTCAATCAAAAGTTCCTGCTGATGGGCCCTGACCCAGGAAAGGGCGGCTTGGGCGCTCTCTTTCATCACATCGCCAAGCTGGCCGGTGAGGCTTAGTTTGCCCGTACCCGGCATGGTGACACATTCCACCTGCAGCATTTCGCCGCCGATTTCCGTATACGCAAGGCCGTTGACCACGCCCACCATGGGCTTTTTGAAGGGCTCATCTCGGGTAAAGCGTTCTGCGCCCAGATATTCTGTGACCTTTTTCTCGTTGACCCGTACCTTTTCCGCATCGGTGTCGATCATTTCGACGGCGGCTTTGCGCACTACCTTGTCAATCATGCGGGACAGGTTGCGAACGCCCGCTTCACGGGTGTAGCCTTCAATAATTGCCCGAAGGGCTTTTTGGTTGATGGTCACGCTGCCCGGCTTTAAGCCGTTTTCCTCCACCCGCTTTTTGACCAGGTGTTTTTTGGCAATCTGTAATTTCTCTTCCTCTGTATAGGAAGAAAGTTCGATAATTTCCATTCTGTCCATCAGCGGCCACGGGATTTGCGAAGCCGTGTTGGCGGTGGTTACAAACATCACCCGGGACAAGTCAAAGGGCAAATCGAGGTAGTGGTCGCGGAAATAATCGTTCTGCTCAGAATCGAGCACCTCCAAAAGGGCGCTGGCCGGGTCTCCCCTGAAGTCGTTACCCAGCTTGTCGATTTCGTCCAGCAAAAACACGGGGTTCATGCTGCCCGCGCGCTTGATGCCCGTTAAGATATGGCCGGGAATGGCGCCTACGTAGGTGCGACGATGGCCGAAAATCTCCGCCTCGTCGCGAACGCCGCCCAAAGACAGCTGCACAAACTTGCGGTCCATGGCCTTGGCGATGGCCTTGACGATAGAGGACTTGCCTACGCCCGGGGGGCCGACAAAGCAAAGGATGGAGCCTTTCATCTTATCATCGCCGGAGTTTTTGACACGCAAAGACCGTACCGCCAGGTACTCAATGATTCGCTCTTTCACCTTTTCCATACCGTAGTGGTCCTGATCCAAAATGCGGCGGGCGCGCTTCAAGTCGATCCTGTCCTTGGTATAAACGCCCCAGGGCAGTTCGGCAATGGTATCAAGATAATTTTCAAGCACAGCGCTTTCGGGCGAACCGATGGGCGTGCGGGCCAGGCGGTCCAGCTCTTTGTTGACCTTGTCCCTCGCTTCCTGATTAAGGGGCAGGGCATTGAGTTTTTCTTCAAGGTCTTCCAGGGCGTCATCGTTTTCGTCGCCCAGCTCTTCCTTAATCAGGCGCATCTGCTCGCGCAGGTAATAGTCCTTCTGGTCTTTATCTATCTTGGACTTTACCTTGGCTTTCATGAGCATTTCCCAGTCAAGGTAGGCTGTTTCTTTCAGCAGCAGGTGGTACACCATGTTCAGCCTGGTGATAACGTTTTCTTCTTCCAAAAACTCCTGCTTATCCTTGGCTTGGGGTAGGCCGTTACCGATAATGGTATCCACCAATTGCACGGGGTCTTCAATTTTTTGAATGGACTTTAATAGCTCACTTGCGACCGGCGCGCCCGAATGCCCAAAGCGGGCAAAAGTTTCCTTGACCGCACGTATAAGCGCCACCAGTTCCGCCGAATAGGGCTTTTGGGGGGCATCGTCCCACTCCTCAACTTGAGCGTAGTAGATATCGTCTTTCTTTTCAAAGCTGTGCATTTTGGCGCGCTTCAATCCCTCGACAATCACGCGAAGGCTGCCGCCGGGCAGGTGAAGCGCCTGCCTGATGCTGGCGGTCGTTCCCACCTTGTGCAGGCGGCCCAAATCCCCTTCATCCCCTTCTTCATCTTTACGGGCAAGGATAAAAACCTCCCGATCGCTGTGGATGGCAACGTCCACAGCTTTGGAAGCGCCGGGGCTTTGAATGTCAAAATTCATTAAGTTGCCGGGAAGCAGCACCGAGCCGCTTAAAGGAAGCAGCGGCAGGCTGCGTAAGTTTAAGTTCTGTTCCATCTTTCCTCCAAACCCGAAAACTCGCGGGCTTTTGATAAAAAAGCATTGCACGCTTGTGGCGGCAATGCCGTAATGTTACGCCGGGGTGTCTTCGCTTGCTTTCACCTGTTTGGAGCGGCGCTTAGGCGCCGCTTCAATGGTGTAAATAGGCACTTTCCCATCGGTAATGGTTTCCTTGGTGACGGTGCACTTTTTGTATTCGGGGTGGCTAGGCAGGTTGAACATGGGTTCAAGCAAGGCTTGATCCATAATGGCCCGAAGCCCCCTGGCGCCGGTGTTTTTGTCCTTGGCGCGGCTGGCGATGGCAAGCAGCGCTTCTTCCTCAAAAACAAGCTCGGTGCCGTCCAGCTCAAATAAATACTGGAACTGCTTGGTCAGGGCATTCTTGGGCTTGGTGAGGATATCCACCAGAGCCTTTTCGTCCAGACCATCCAGATTCACAATCATGGGCAGGCGGCCTACCAGCTCAGGGATCAGCCCGAAATGGACCAGGTCTTCCGATTCGATCTTGTCTAGCAAGGCATTATCGTCAGCTTCATTGGCCTTTGCGCCCTCAGCGCCAAAACCTAAGGAACGGGAGCCCAGCCGCTGGCGGATAATCTTGGCCATACCGTCAAAAGCGCCGCCGCAGATAAAGAGAATGTTGGTGGTATCCACCGGAATCAACTCCTGCATCGGGTGCTTGCGCCCGCCCTGGGGCGGCACGTTGGCAACAGTGCCTTCCAAAATTTTAAGCAAGGCCTGCTGCACGCCTTCGCCGCTTACGTCCCTAGTGATGGACACGTTTTCGCTTTTCCGGCCGATCTTGTCAATTTCGTCGATATAAATGATGCCCTGCTCCGCCTTTTTTACATCGCCCCCAGCTGCCTGGATAAGCTTTAAGAGGATGTTTTCCACGTCCTCGCCCACGTAGCCGGCCTCGGTGAGGCTGGTCGCGTCGGCAATAGCAAAGGGAACTTTTAAGATTTTAGCAAGCGTTTGAGCCAGGTAGGTTTTGCCGGTACCCGTCGGCCCCACCAGAAGGATGTTGGATTTTTGCAGCTCCAAGTCCAGCCTTTCATGGTTGGAACGAATGCGCTTGTAGTGGTTGTAAACAGCAACCGACAGCGCCCGCTTGGCCTTGTCCTGACCAATAACGTATTCATCCAGCAGGGCTTTCATTTTCTGCGGGGTAGGCAACTCACCCTGAAGGAGCGGCGCGGAAGAACGTTTTTTCTTGCCGCCCGTTTCGTCCAGGATGTACTGACACCTTTGCACGCACTCGTTGCAGATGTTCACGCCATCGCCCTGGACGAGGGTTTGCACCTCCCGCTGGCTTTTGCCGCAAAAATCGCAGTATTCCAGCAGGTCGGTTGGCTTATTGTGCATCGCCCGTCTCCTTCGCCTTGTCTCTGGGCTCAAAAATCTCGTCGATAATGCCGTAGGCCTTGGCTTCCTCGGCGTCCATGAAATAGTCGCGCTCGATATCCTGGGCGACCTTTTCACGGCTCTGCCCGGTCATCTCGGCCATCATGTCGGTCATTTTTTTCTTGGTCTTTTCAAGCCACTGCGCCCGAATCATCACATCGGTTGCCTGGCCTTCCGCCCCACCAAGGGGCTGGTGGATCATCACTTCGCTGTTGGGCAAGGCCATGCGCTTACCTTTTTCGCCGGCCATTAAAAGGAAGGCCGCCATGGACGCCGCCATACCGATGCACACCGTGCGCACAGGCGCCTTGATGTACTGCATGGTATCGTAAATGGCCATGCCCGCCGTGACGGAGCCGCCGGGGCTGTTGATGTAGAGGGAAATATCGGCGTTGGGATTATCCATTTCTAAAAACAGCATTTGAGCGACGATGGCGTTTGCCATGCCGTCAGATATGGGACCGGCTAAAAAGATGATACGGTCCTTTAACAGCCTTGAGTAAATATCGTAGGAACGCTCACCTTGACCGGTGCGTTCGATGACATAGGGAATTAAATATTCTGCCATAGTTCTCCTGTCCTTTCAGGACGAAGAGTAATATTTAAGCCTGTTCGGCGGATTCTTTTTCTTCGTCCTTGGTCTTCTTGGTGGTTTTGCGGGTGCGCTTGGGCTTTTCGGCCTTCTTTTCTGCTTCTTCGACAGCCTTGGCGGTTTCCTCGGCCACCTCGTTTACATCGATGGCTTCGGGTGCCTTGTCTGTTTCGGTAATCTTTGCGTTTTCTTTAACCAGAGCAATCACCTTATGCACTAAGGATAGGTTTTTAAACTGCTCCCTCTGGTCGTCGCTCAAATTCTTTTCATATTCCTGGAACTCGCGGCCGGCGTTTTCGGCATACTCGGCGATTTCTTTGTGAACGTCTTCGTCGCTCACTTCAATGTTTTCCGCCTTGGCAACAGCTTGGAGCACCAAATCAGCCTTGACGGCATTTTGCGCTTCGCCCCACAGCATGCCTCGAACATCCTCTTCCTTCATGCCGGTATACATGAGGTAGTCTTCAAAGCGCATACCCTGATAGGCCATACGCATCTTCATGACGCGCAGTTTGTTTTCAACCTCGTCTTCAATCATGGCCTCCGGAATATCGCAATCGGAAGCGTCTACAACCTGCTGAATCAGCTGCTCTTCCACCTGAACGTCAGCCTGCTGGTCGCGATTTTTTTCCAGCTGCTTTTTCAGGTCTTCCTTATACTCTTCAAAGGTGTCAAAGGTGGAAATGTCTTTGGCAAAGTCGTCATCCAATTCGGGTAATAGCTCTTCCTGGATACCGTGCAGCTTGATGTCAAAGGTAACAGCCTTGCCGGCCAGGTTTTCGGCATGGTACTTTTCGGGGAAGGTCACGTTGATGACTTTTTCTTCGCCGATGTTCATACCGATCAACTGTTCTTCAAAGCCGGGGATAAAGGAACCCGAGCCGATTTTCAGGCGCTGCTCGTGCGCATGGCCGCCTTCAAAGGGCACGCCATCCAGCTTGCCGTGATAGTCAATCAGGGTAGTGTCGCCTTCCTTGACGGGACGGTCAAGCACATCCTGCAGGGTGGTCGCGCGGCGCACGTCCTGCTGAATGCGGGCTTCCAGCTGCTCCTCGGTCACGGGCGGCGCAATGCGGGTGACTTCAAGGCCCTTGTAGTTGCCTAGAGTAACGTCGGGGCGAACATACACGGTCACGGAGAATTTCAGGTCTTCGCCGCCGCCGATTTGGCTGACATCAATTTCAGGACGGTCAACGATTTGGGCGTCTTCCTTTTCAATCGCCTCACGATATACATCGGGAAACAAAAGGTCCAAGGCGGTGTCATAAAAGACAGCTTCGCCATACATATTTTCAATCAGCTTGCGGGGCGCCTTGCCCTTGCGGAAACCGGGTACGGAAATGCGGCCCCTTTCCTTTAAATAAGCTTTCTGAACCGCCGCCTCAAATTCCTCATGGGGCACGGTAAAATCAAACTTCATTTGGTTGCCAGAAATTTTCTCTGCAGTATAAGACATAACTTACTTCTTTCCTCCTAAGCGCTTGTCTGTGCCCTTTGGGCAGCCTTATTATCTTATCATAAAATGTCAACATCTATCAAGCTTTTTGGGGAATTTGCCTTCCCTGCCCATTTGGGGAATTTGCCCTTCCCTGCCCTTAGAAGTTACCCTTTTGGCCCCTCATTCAAACCCTTGGGCTTGCGCTTTGGTATCCTGGCTTTTTGCTTCAGGGTCTTTCGGGCGCCCTTAATCACCCTGCCCTTGAGTTTTTTTTCGCGACCGGTGAGTTTTTTGAGCGTCGCGCGCAGCCATTTTTGGGCATCTTCAAGGTGCTCGGTGGCAAAAGAGCGCAGGCCATCCGAAAGCTTGTCGTAAGAGTCCCAAAAATGCTCAAGCCTGGCCGACCACTCTTCCCTGGCATTTTTGACGGCCTCTTCCTTTAAGTAGGCAATCAGCGCCTCACCCTCGGGGGAGTTTTTCAGCTTATCAAACACTTCGGGTCCCGCAAAGTAAGCAAGGTTCCATAAAATATCTACATAATCAAGGGCCCTTTGGTCGCCTTCCATCAGCGCCATGACACCATCGGTACAGGTTTTAAGTCGCTCCGGCTCCATATCCATCATGGCCCTGGAAAGGCTTTGGCTGAATTTACTCACCGGCCCCTGCCTCGTTTCTTCCTGTAAAACGGGGCGCAAATCATCCCCATCCCCTGAAAACAAGGCCGTTAAATGATGCCCCTCCGCAATAAAGTTGGATTCTTCATACACAGCGCTATGGTCCGTGCGGATATAATAGGTGTTGGCGGCAAACGCCAGGCGCCTGCCCATGGGATGCACCGCGTCGTTTTCGCCCGCGATCAGGGTAACCAAAGCCCTTTGCCGGGCATAGCCCTCCAACAATGGCATCTTTTCCATCGCCTCATGGGAAAAGCCCTGGCCATTAAAGCAAAAGCAGTGGCTTACGCGCCTTCGCAAAGAAGCGAACATGGTAATAAACTGCACCTTGTTTCCGCCTTTGGAATGGCCCGCCACAGTCACCGCCGCATTTTGAGGGATAAAAGCGCACTTTTTATCAAAATAATCGGCCGCCTTTCTTTGCAGGGGGCTTTCTTCACTGTACATGCCTTGGGCATTGTCCGCCCATTCGCCACGGTCTTCTCTGGTGCCGCAAAAGGCAAACAGGTAGGTCTCGCTCTGCTTCAGATAGTACAGCACGCCGCCCGCTTCATCGTCCTGGTCAAGCACCTGAACGCCCGAAAAAAGCCCGGCGTCAAACGCCTTGTCAAGCAAAGCCTTATTAACCCCTTTCATTTCTACTTTGTCAAAAATGTCCGACACCTCAACCGGTAAACAAAGAAAGGGGCTGCCCTCCAGCTTTAAAAGCCCTTGCGATAGTTGCACCAGCAGCGCGGCTTGCGTCGCCTGCACGCGTAAACTTTCTTTCATGATCCTGATCATAAGCACCTCTCTTGCGCGGGTTTCCTCTTTACATTTTACCACAAAGAAGCAGGCGCATGCAGCTTGGCCTAAAGCCCGAAATCAATGTATAATCTTATTAATGGAGGTGAATCATGCTTATCAATACCCTGCAGGCTTTGCGTGACCAGGCCTATGCCAGCTTTACCCAAAGCCTTATACCGACCATCAGCCCGCAAACCGTTATCGGGGTGAGAGTGCCGGAACTTCGCCGCCTGGCAAAACAGCTGATCAAAGAAGACAAGGCGGACGAGCTATTGAGCCAACTGCCGCACGCGTACTTTGAGGAAAACATGCTTTGCGCCCTTATCATCAATGAAATCAAAAGTGTTGATGCCCTAGTCCGGGCGCTTGACCGCTTTTTACCCCACGTGGATAACTGGGCTGTGTGCGATACCCTTTCTCCCAAGGCATTCAAAAAACACCCCGATGCCGCCTTTGATTATTCCCTTCAAAACCTTACCTCAAACCATCCTTATACCAGTAGGTTTTCCGTCAAAATATTGATGAGCCTTTATTTAGGCGAGTGTTTCCGCAAAAACATCCTATCCCTCCCGCTAAAAGCCCTTGAAAAGCACCCCGAGCATTACTACATACAAATGATGGTGGCATGGTTTTACGCAAGCGCTTTATCTTCTCAATGGGAAGATACCCTGGCTTTTCTCAAAGAAAGACCGCTGCCAAAAATTGTAGGAAAAATGACCTTACAAAAAGCAAGGGATAGTTTTAGGCTATCTAAAGAACAAAAAACCTGTCTTGAACAGCTTTTAAAATAAGCCGACCTTTTCCCCTTGACCCTTTTCCGCTTTCATGCTATCTTGTTTTTGTCGGCTTTCCGACAAAAAAAATGGTATGAGGCTTGCCTCAGGAGGAGGATTTAAATGACTTATGTATGTGATGTATGCGGCTACGTATACGATCCCGCTGTGGGCGACCCCGATAACGGCGTTGAAGCCGGCACCGCTTGGGAAGACGTCCCCGCTGATTGGGTTTGCCCGCTGTGCGGCGCTGGCAAAGAAGATTTTTCCGTTAACGAATAATTGATTGGCCCAAAAGAAACTCCCCCGGCTTTAAGCTAGGGGAGTTTCTTTTGTATTTGGATTTTGTGGTGGGTTGTTTTTCCTTTTCTCCAAAAAAGACGGTTACTTCGCAGTAACCGCCTTGAATTAGAAAACAAGCCTTATAACTTCACCTTGCTGTCAAGTCCTACACTGGTCATAGGGAAAACCTCCATTCACATAATATTTATTGAAATCTTTCGATACAGGTTTTTGAGGATCTGTTCATGGAAAGTTGAAGTACGGTATGGATTTTCAGTGTTTTTTACATACAAAAACTTTTAGTCATGTCCAATCTATGTGAAATTGTTTTACCATATTTATCCGATTTGTCAACATAAAACACAAAAAATACATCAAATTGCCCAAAAAAGTAGGGACAAAGAGGGTATTTGGTTTGCCATTTGTTACACAAAGTAGGAAAACTAAAGCCCTTCTTGTAAAAAACAGCAAAAGAAAGGCTTAAAAAATGGTAAACTTTAAAATTCCGCGGTGCCGGTCGTGCGGGGATAGGGCAAAACGTCCCGGATGTTGCTCATGCCCGTCAGGTACATGACCAGGCGCTCAAAGCCGATGCCAAAGCCCGCGTGCTTCACGCCCCCAAAGCGGCGCAAATCAAGGTACCACTGGTATTCTTTTTCTTCAAGGCCCATATCCTTGATGCGGCCAAGCAGGCGCCCGTAGCGTTCTTCACGCTGGCTGCCACCCACCAGTTCCCCGATGCCGGGAACAAGCAGGTCGGCCGCGGCGACGGTCTTTTCATCATCGTTCATGCGCATATAGAAGGCCTTGATATCTTTGGGATAGTTATAAACAAAAACGGGCTTTTTGTAAAGCTTCTCCGTCAGGTACCGCTCGTGCTCGGTTTGCAGGTCAATGCCCCACTTGACAGGATACTCAAACTCTTCGCCACTTGCCAGCAGTTTTTCCACCGCTTCGGTGTAGGTGATACGGACAAAGGAAGAGTGGGCAACCAGGTTCAATCGTTCAAGCAGGCCCTTATCGACAAAGCGGCCAAGGAAACCAAGCTCTTCACCGGCATGTTCCAGCACATACTCGATGACGTACTTAATCATGTCTTCTTCAAGGTCCATGATGTCGTCAAGGTCGGCAAAGGCGATTTCCGGCTCAATCATCCAGAACTCAGCGGCGTGGCGGGGCGTATTGCTCTTTTCCGCACGGAAGGTGGGCCCGAAAGTATAGACATTACGAAAGGCCATGCAGAAGGCTTCCACATTTAATTGACCTGATACCGTGAGCGAGGCTTTTTTACCGAAAAAGTCCTGCTTGTAGTCCACTTTGCCGTCAGGCAAGCGGGGCGGATTGTCCGGGTCAATGGTAGTTACATGGAACATTTCGCCCGCGCCCTCGGCGTCGGAAGTGGTAATGATGGGGGTATGCACATACACAAAGCCCCTCTCCTCCATATAGCGGTGCACGGCCTGGGCCGCCAGCGAACGGATACGGAACACCGCGTAAAAGGTATTGGACCGGGGGCGAATATGGGCAATGGTGCGCAAAAACTCAAAGGTGTGGCGCTTTTTTTGCAAAGGATAGTCGGTGTCGGCAAGGCCTACTACTTGAAGCGCCTCAGCATGCAATTCAAAAGGCTGCTTCATCTGGGGCGTTAAAACAATGCGCCCCGAAACAATAATGGAAGAGCCCGTGGTCAGCTTGGTCGCTTCCTGGAAGTTTGGCAGCGTATCATCGCATACCACCTGCAGGTTGGAAAAGCAGGAGCCGTCATTTAACTCGATAAAAGCAAAAGCCTTGGAATCACGCACTGTGCGTACCCAGCCGGATACACTTACCTGCTGCCCGTCTGTGAGCGTGGATTTTTTTAGATCTTTAATGAGCATAATCAAACTTTCCTTCCTCGTAAACAATTTTTCCAAGCATAGCCGCACCGATAATACCCGCCTGATTGCCAAGCTTTGCAATCAGCACGTCGGGATAGGGCATGGTTTTATACATGAGATAGTGAGGCAACTTTTCCTTGATGGCGTTCGCTAAAAATTCGCCCGCATGGCTGACGCCGCCGCCCAACACCACAAGTTCAGGATCAATAAAGCTGATAATAGTATTGATGGTTAGCGCCAAATAACGAGTGTAGCGGTGAAAAATTTTCAGCGCAAGAGCGTCGCCGTCCTTGGCTAAGTCGATGATGATCTTGGCATTGAGCAACTTCACATCGCCACCGACAGCCTTTGACAGGGCGCAATCGGGGTGAGCAATGCAGGTTTCCCTGCCCATGCGAATGAGGGCCGTAGCCGAGCAGTAGCGCTCCACGCAACCATCTTTGCCGCAGGTGCAGGGGATACCATCCACCTCCAAAGTGAGGTGCCCAAGCTCGCTTGCGACGCCGTGCGCCCCTGTCCAAGGCTTGCCGTTGATAATGATGGCGCCGCCAAGTCCGGTGCCGATGGTTAAAAACACACTGGACCTTGAGCCCTTGCTCACCCCCGCCACGCTTTCGGCAAAGCCGGCAACGGTGGCGTCATTTTCGATATAAAGGGGTTTGTCAATAAATTTGGCCAATTCATCCTTTAAAGGAACATCATGCCAAAATAAATTGGTGCAAAAAATGACCCTGCCGGTGGTATTATCGGCGATGCCGGGGATGCCGACGCCAATGGCGGCGATGTCGTCCACCGTAAGTCCGGCCTTTTCAATAGCCGCCAGGCTGCTTTTGCCCATATCGGCAATCAATTCCTGGTAAGGGCGCTCAGGCTTGGTGGGGGCTTCACAAACGGCGACAATCTGACCCTGCTCGTCTACCACACCGCAGGCGATATGCGTTCCGCCCAGGTCAATGCCAAGATAATGCATCAGAATTTTCCCCCTTGCATGCGGCGAGTAATGCGCTTGTCCAGTTCATGAGCGGCCGAGTAACCCAGCCTTTTCAGGCTGTAGTTGCGGGCCGCAATTTCGATGATGATGCTCAGGTTACGCCCCGGCCGCACGGGAATGACCCGATGGGGTACCTTCACGTCCAGAATGGTAGTAAAGTTTTCTTCCATGCCCAAGCGGTCGTATTCTTTGTTTTCCTTCCAGTTTTCAAGATGAACGGACATCTCTATGGATTTTTCCTTCGCCACCGAGCCAACACCAAACATCTGCCTAATATCGATGATGCCGATGCCGCGTATTTCCATAAAGTGCCGAATGGTTTCCGGCGCTTCCCCGATCAGGCGGTTGTTATTCACCCGTTTAATTTCCACCACGTCGTCCGCGACTAATCGATGCCCACGGGTAACCAGCTCCAGGGCGGTCTCGGACTTTCCAACGCCGCTTTCGCCGGTGATCAGCACGCCGGTGCCAAACACATCAACCAGCACCGCATGGGTGGTGGTACGGGGCGCCAGCACATCTTTTAGGTAAAGGATGGCTGAAACGATAAAAGTGGTGGTCGCCTCCTCCGTGCGATAAACGGCAACGGAATGTTCTTTGGCAAGGCCAATGAAATCTTCGCCCGGCCGAA
>CAYFTJ010000042.1:0-13017 GCA_964346155.1 uncultured Oscillospiraceae bacterium | reverse complement strand
TTCTTGACATCCTGTTCCTCATTGTTCATCTTGATATACACACTGATAGCACCAACTACGGCTACTACACCAGCAATCGCATAACACAACTTGACAACGAAAGGGACGTATTTTGCGATCTCTTCTGTTACTGTTGACAACGCTGTAGTTCCTGCGGTATAGTCACCTGCAGAGTTCTGAGCCAAGCATGCAGCTGTGCCACATACCAGCATGAGAGCAAGCGTCTTGAGACGCTGTGAATGAACTGCTCTCTTCATGTAATTCTTGATTTTCTTAAACATTCTTTTTTACCTTTTGATTTAATTATATGGTCTCTTCTGCAGTTGAGATTTCTTATATCTGATAGCCATAGAAGGCTGGAAAAACGATACTGGCCCCGATGATGAACAGACATGCACCGATTAGCATCATAATAGACTTGGTAACATCACCTTCTCCTGTGGTCATCTTGAAATAGATCTGTAGAGCGCCAATGATAGCCACGATGGATGAAACGGCATACACGAGATAAAGCACGTAGAGCATCATTGTAACTACATAATCGTGTGCCTGAGATAGGGCATCTGCACCCCAAGAGTAGTCCACACCGCCGCATTTGGCAAGGGCAGGGTGGGCTACAAGGGCGCTTAATCCTAAAACAATCAATCCTTTTACCTTAATATGACACATTATATTCGATCTATTCTGATTCTAACTTGTGGATCACCTGGTTTTGCTTTAAGAAGCATATCCTTGAAGTCTGCAGCTTCAATAGCACCAGTACTCTCTGTATCGACTTCCTCAAACTCCAACTGTTGCCTGCGCAGTTTTTCCTTTTCGGACATTCCCTCAGGATGTTCGGGATCATAGAAAACAATATCTGGAGACTGTTGCTTCATACCAGATGACATTCCACCACCATCATTAACTTGTGATGGTACAGGAACGGGAACAGGATCAGATACTTCTTCGCCTTCATAAAGCGGTCCGTTGTCTTCTGGTACAACTACAGGCTGCTCATCCAATGAACTGACATCGATGACTTCTTCATCGGTCTTAACTACATCTTTCTTGCCGAATACATCCCTTGCTATGGTAATTAATATGTAAACTGCAAATGCAAAGGATGAAATACTGACAAATGTCTGATATATGCTCATGCTTTAATTGATGTTTATTTGTTGTCTGAAAAACTATTTTGACGCAAAGAAACATCCTTTTTATAATATAGGGAAGGAAGGGGATGGACGATGATGAGTTTATTAACACGTATTCAGTTTTGAGTATGATTTTACATAAATAATCAAACTCGAAAGGAATCAGTAAGTGTGTAATACGAAGAAAGGAGACCTCCCGAAGGAAGCCCCCAATCCAGTGTATAATCGTATGAAATGAATGGTTAGTTTTATAAGCCTTTCACAAGGTAGTCGTTTAAATCTTTGAAGTTCATATAATAAATGACTTCATCTGACACTTTGCCAGGGAACTTGTCACAGATGGTGGCAGTGGTCCGCTTGCCGCCTTCATCATTGTCGAGAAAACAATGGATGACGGAATAGTGGGAGAGGATTTCCATAGCACGACTGAGACAGCAGATCGTGTTCAGAACAATAAAGTCGCATTCCATTGGAATATCTTGAAACTTACCATATCGTTCCTTCATCGTAAGGAATGAAAGAAAGTCCATGAATCCCTCGAAGATGCAGCACTCTTTCATCATATCATCTTTTGCATGGGGAATGAACGTGATATCCTTATGGCCGATACAACCTTTAAAAAACTGATTGCGCACCTCAAAACCTCCAATACGATTACGGAAAGCAATAGCAAAATATTCCCGTTTACGCAGCTGGTAATGTACCTCACAACAAAAGGTCTTTGCCATGAGTAAGTCGATCTTTCGCTTCATCAGGTATGATTGCAGTGCAACATGATTAAGAGGTATGTATCGGATATTACGCATCTCGGATTCTTCCTGGTGCTTGATGGGCTTATTTGCGGACCTAACAAGATTATTGACCAGTGTAGGTGCATTCGACTGGATAAGTCGTAACACCTCTGATGTATCATTGGTACTATAGAGTAATTTACAGAGATCTATCAAGTCACCACCTTCACCTCTTCCATAGTCCCACCATTCGTTTCGGTTTGGATCAACAGCAAACGATGGTGTATTCTCTGAACGAAATGGAGAGCAGTACCAAACCTTGTGATACTTCTTGTAAGCAGGCTGAATGTCCTGCCTGGACAGATAGTCAACAATGTCTATCTGCTTTGCTTGTGATATATTCATTTTCAGATTGTTAAGTAGTGACGAAACGAACGCCAAAAAGCAAGTCTATATATAAATATACGCAGACCATACTATACTGGTAGTTTCGCCACTGGTTAAACATGTTATTCCGGAGTTTTGCCGCCCTTGAACTCACCATTATAATAGTAGTTCTTGTCGTCCTTAATGATGAGCTTTCGCTTGATTAGCTCCTTCATCAGGTTGACCATCGTACATCGTCCACGTGCATAACCGAATTTTGTATAGCCTTCTGTAAGAGTGGCAAGCATCTGGGAATATCCTATCGGTTTGTTCTCGCCAATACTGAGCTCTATAGCCTGACGATGCTGATCATCATCCCATTGGTTGAAGGATACCTTATTGGCACTGCTTGTCGTGGTGGCATTGTAATTCTTTGCCAGTTCCGGCAAGGCTTCTGCATTGATATAGAAAGCAAATGGGATAAATTCCTTGTCGCGAATGTGCATCACACGCACTTCACTCATATTTGGATTGTCACGGCACTTAGTTACCTGTAGAATGGTCTCTGCCTTGTTGTTCAGTTCTGTACCGATATGACCTCTGGTATTGTCATCGCCCTTGTTAAGATGCAGTACAGTGTGAATGTGAAGATTGTAACAGCTAGACCACCGCATCAGATCGTTCATAACATCCAGAGCTTCGCTGGAGTTATTGATGTCCTTGACTAAGTCTCTGACACCATCTATGACGAGGAGTCCAATCTCAGAACTATTCTCCAGATAGTTGTTGATGATATCTCTACGCTGTTGTGGAGTGAACTCACGAAGCACAAGAAACTCGACTTGGTCACAGTCGTGATTGATAGGCAGACCAGAAAGTTTCATAATACGTTGTAGCACCAACTGGCAATGATAGCGGCCTTGCTCAGTATCAATATATAGCACTTTCTTCTTGCCCTTTGGCAATGTCACCTTGTAATGCAGGATCTCTTTTCCTGAGATTGCTGCAGCAACAATGGCAGTAACGTTATACGTCTTTTTGCTCTTCGGTTTACCAACTGAAGCGCTGAAGTTGCCAAGTGTTGCAATGGTAGAGCCATTACAGGTGATAACAACTGGTGGGTATTCATATTTATCGGTCACCTTCAATCTAATGACATTGATAATTTTGAGGAATGTGTCTGAGTCAATGCGCTTATCGCCCAGATTACATAACAAATTCTTGATATTCATAATTTACTCGACTTTCTGTTACGATTATAGTTCTCAACCTTCTTATTGCAGAGGTTATCAAGATCTTCATCGCTTAATATTTCGTTTTGCTTCATCCAATGATTGATTTCTTCCTTAGATAAAAACATCAATTTACCACTTGGCTTATATTTGGTCAACAAGTTAGCACTGGTTAATTTGTACAGATGACTCAAAGATATTCCCATGTATCTAGCTGCTTCTTCTGGAGTGAGCATCTCTTTACCAACGAATATATATTTCTCCAAGAACTTCATATGCTTGATCAATTCACCTAAAGACTCGAAACGTTTAAGTTGCTGATCGATCAGAGTGACCTTGTCAAGTAGTTCGGTGATTTCATTTTTGCTTTTAAGGAAATCCATCGCACGTTCCATGCGATTGAGTGTATCATATATTTCGTAATCTGAACTCATAGCAGTTCACCTCCTTTCATAACCAGAGACGTCATTCGCATTTCCAATGCTTCAAGACGTGAAATCAGAGTTTCAAGTGAACCTAACAGACTCTGCTGTTGTTCCAGTACGGCAACTCGTTGACCAATAGTTGGTGGAGAGTTCTTCTTTGATCTTCCTGCAACCTCCATCATGCGATAGCGGTTTGTTCCTGGTACGATCTGTTTTGTTGTCATAACTTTAATATTTTGAAATTAAAAATGCACCCCGAGGTGTTGTTTACCGGTTTCGGGGTGCAAAGTTATAGGCATAGGCGCATCAATAGTGAATCATAACAATCATGGTAGGATTGCTATGATGCCTATTATCATTCTTCGAATAAGAAATGACGGATTAATCGCTATCTTTATGACTTAATTGCTCAAGATAATCCCAAAGTTTCTCATCCTGAGCAGTCATCTTTCTGCTACGAATTGCATACAATGCTGACGATAGATCTACTGAGGTTACAATTTCCTTGGTATTCGATTTTACAATCAGATTATTTCTCTCGATAACAGCTTTCCAGTATCGGTTGATGATACCATAAGAGTATAGGCCATCAAAAAAGAGAGAAATGAGTCGTAGATTTTTTGAAATGAAAGGAACGGGTAGTGTTAATGAAAAGAATTGTGTAACCGTTTGATTGCTTACAGAATTAAGGAAAAGATCGCAATCATTAAAGCACTCTGTGATGACAGTGACCATTTCATCGGTCAGTCTACAGCCAAAATTGTTGGCACGGAGAACTTTTACTTTTCCTGACGGATTTGAAACGAAGGGAGTTTGGGGAACAGTGTACTCTCCGCGGTCGAGTTCACTGAAGATGAGCGCAAGCTGCTCATAGGACGTGGAGCCAGTAAAATACTTCTCCACAATTGGGCGGTTGCCCAATAGCAAGTTTTTCATTCGGCCAAGGTTCCTGTTGTGCTCATTCTTGCTGTGGGCATCGACGGCATCATGGAATAAGTGGCTGTTAAGGAAATCGTCAACATAAAGTTCATAGCGCTTGCCATTGTTAATAACTTCCTCCTGATAAAGGATGATAGACTCTTGGCAGAGAAGGTAAAGTCCTTCCGTACCAACATAAGGCGCAGTCCACTCCGTGAACCAACGCCATCTCTCTTTTTCACGCAAAAAGAGAGAATGATGATGATTTTTTCTTCATCGTGATTAACTATTTTAATATTAATAAAATGGGGTTTTATCCCTCTAATCATTCTACTTTATCTGCATAATTGCTATTATCGGGAGCAAAAGTAGTGTTAGGTTGTTTCAAATCATGGGACAACTGGCGACAAAAGTTTAAAAAATAGCGAAATATCATAAAAAACAAAGCCATCCATACCTTAATACGGGCATAGATGGCTTAATGATAGGCGAAATTTGATACTATCTGTTGAATTGTTCTGCTATGGACTTCAAGCACAAATCATAAGAATCTAAATCCTTGTAGACATGGAGAAATCCTGATGCACTCTTGAGGGAACTACGATTGGGATTCTTTCCATTGATTGAAAAACAATTCTGCGCCTTGGACCAAAATTCATAATTGGTAGGAGAGAAGGTTATCTGAACAAAATAGGCAAGTAATCGCAAACTGCCTTTCCATTCAACAGATACGAACTCTTCGTCACTATCATTGAATATACCATGAAACTGAGAACTTTTGGTCTTCGGATCAATATAGCCATGAGTGACTAAAGAGAGAAACAATTCATCAATACGTTTTAAATCCTTAGGCTTTTCAAAGAAAGCTCCATCCTTCTTAGAAGTGAGAGGAGAAAAATCCACTTCTGGATATAAGGTCTTTATTTCATCGAACTCCTGACATCTGACAGAAGGAATAATCACATTACCAAACCTTGGGCAGTTCCATTGTCTTTTGAAAGTAACCCATTGAATGCGCCAAGGAAGCTCTAGCAGCTGACCAACTGCCCAGGCAATAGCTTTCTTTTGGACATTTGTAGTTCTCTCAGTTACCTGGTATTTTTCATCAAGAAAGCCAGCTTTCACTGCCCGTTGGAGAAGTTCTGCTCCTCTTTCATTTGCAAGCGGATCTACAAGATTCTCATAAGGACCAGCCTTATATAAATTATTAAATAAGGTAGAACACTCATAGATTTTATCGATGGATTCCGAGAAACGAGTCAAGACAGCTATGGTATATGGCTTATACTTCTTAGTTCGTTCCTTCAAAGTCTTCTTCAGATAATCCGTCGGAAACATAGAACCTATAAAGTTAATAAGACCTCTACAATCATGGGCTTTCATGTAGTCTATAATTTCTGGCACCCATTTATGAACATTATCAAATTTAAATTTCGTAGGCAGTTGATCTACCTGTTCATCCAGATCGAGATAATAAACGACCTGTCGATGAAGCTTGTCTATCTCGGCAAGGCTTAGTGCTACTTCTTGTCTGTTCATAAGATCTTCCTCCTATTTACTTTTATTGAGAGATGGAAACAGATTTATTGCTGCTTGTTTCTTCTTATCGAGAACACGAGCATAAATTTGTGTGGTTTGCAGTTCTCTATGACCAAGCATTTTTGAAACAGTATAAATGTCTGCACCAAAGTTGAGCATCAAAACAGCGAATGTATGACGTGCGCAGTGGAAGGTTATATCCTTTGTAATTCCTGCAGCTAGAACCCAACGTCGTAACTCTAATAATAAGGATGGGCCATATTTGAACCCAGAGAAAACTAAGTCATTCGCCTGACCACGAGGACCAAGGTATTCTTCTGCTTGCTTTGGAATATCAAGATATTCCTGACCACCAGTCTTCTTTTGCTTCCAAACAATACGAGTGAAACCGCCAAATTGTTGAACTTCACTCCATACAAGCTTTTCAATATCTACTTTACGAATACCTGTAAAGCAGGAGAAGAGAAAAGCATTCTTCAAATATGGATATTTACAAGGAGTATCGTTAAGTGTTACCAATTCTTCCCAAGACAGATGTTCACGCACAACTTCATCTTGCTTGAATCCTTTGACGCCTCGTAAAGGATTTACTGCAATGATACGCTCATTATAAGCTTGGTTTATACAAGCTTTAAGCTTATTGAAATAAGAATGTTTGGAATTGAGGGACAAGCCTTGGAAAAGGTTGGTTCCACCTTTTTCAATACGCTTATGCTTATCCTTTTCTACTGTATCAAGGAACTTTTTAAATCCTTTTACCCATTCTGTGGTAATCTCGTCAAATGTTGTAGACTCGTCACAGTAGGCTTCAAGGTAACGCAAGCATCCACGCCAGTTACCCCATGTTCCCTGACTGTCATCACGAAAACGCTCTTCACAAATCTTGCGATAATAAGGCAAGAAGTAGGTGTTTCCTTTGAAGGTTTGAAGTACCTCGTAAGAACCTTTAGTAATTTCGATAGCTCTTTCTGAACGAATTGCTTCAGCTTGAGCCATCGTAACGCGATTTTGCTCCTTAATAGAAGCGGTAGTGCCAGGCAAAAGATAAAGTTTTAGGAACTCACGTGTTCTTTTACCATTGTGTCGAATATCCAAGTATAAACTGGATGATCCATCTGAAAGGACTCTTTCTCTTAGTGTAACGGTCTCCTTTCTGCCGTTCGATTCTGTAGCGTTTGCCATAATTGAAACATTTATAACATTTTAATTTTGTCACTTGAGTGACCAAATTCGGTCACTTGTGGTCTTCGAGTGACCACGGAGTGACAAAATTAGTTGTTATAATCTTCAATTATTGGAAAAACTGGTTCTTAATTTGAAATCATCAAAAATAAGCAACTATTTGCAAATAAGGGGCTTTTTTGCCGATTATTGGCTTTTCGTTGATTTTTCCGATGATTGCTTATTAGCCATTTACTTTCCGACGCATTATTGTTAAAATACTGATAATCAGGGAGTTAAGTGCTAAAGGAACGAAAATTGAGCCAAACTTGCAACACGTTGTATATCAGTGTTTTACGTTATATTTAGGCGTTTTTTATAGGAATTTGAATTTGTCTTCATAATTAACTCTATTAACACTCCTTAACTTGAATCTGCCCATTTTATGTTGCATTTGGTTGCAAATTTAACTCTTTATTTCGGACTTATCAAAATACAGGAGTTAAGACTTCTTAAAGCATTGTTTTTCGGTTAAAAGAAAAGGCAAACGAGTTTAGGTTTAAGTTTAATTATTCATATATATATAAGAGTACTTATAGTATGATTTTGAGGTTTAGTTCATAGTTTAATATACTCATGTATATACATGGAAATTGGTAAACCTTAAACTTCTTTTGTTGCTTACTGACTGACAGAAAATCCATGTTACCATATTTTTTTCTTTTAACTGAAAAACTGATTTTCCAACGATCTACTTCTGGGAATTGATATAATTCTGTTGCAAAGGTATTTGTTCTGTCTTATCGATCACAAGGTCAAGGCTTCGCTTTGCTGGAAAATCTCCACACCTTCGGGTAGTATTTTGCAGCCAAAACCTTGCATCGATGTCCAGATCACCTTTGTTGGCAACATAATTATCAATCATTCCCAGAAGTAGAAGATTCTACGAAAGGGAAATAAATAAGTTCGAGTATGACAACGATTCAATCAATTCTCAGTCGCCTGACCAATGCAGTTAGTGGCACTGACAAGGAGCTCTACACAGAGCAAGAGTTAAACCAGTTCGCTGAGTTCTATCTTGATAAGTGGGATGAGAATACAAGCGAGGATGTCATTGCAGAGTCTTTTACCGACTTCTGGTGGGATTCAGACAAGACTTGCAGAAGATGCTCTATATGTGGCAAACTGATGCGTACAGGATATTGCGTCAATATGGGTGATGCTTACTACTGCAGCAATGAGTGCCTTCATTCTGAGTACACTGACGAGGAATGGGCTGAAGAATGTGAAAGCAATGACCAGAGTTATTACACTGAATGGTAACAATATAAAATTTATATACGATGGCTAATCAGGCAACAACCACCTATAAGGTGACAGGTACTCGCAAGGCTGTGAGTGACCTATGGGTAGCCCTCCAGGGCATGAATGTGAACACCAAGAACGTCTGGCTGGATGAATTGGCGAACTACTATGGCATAGACTACGAGTCTAAGCATATAAGCGTCAGAGGTCATATCTACTGGGCAGAGTTTGAGGAAGACGATGACCATGTGTTTCTCTCATTTGAGACAGAAACGGCTTGGGATGCGTGTAATGAGTTGTTTGAGGAGATAAACCATCTCCTCTGGGACGAACTCTCTATCAGTTATAGAGTCTGTGAATGTGGATGTGAAGTTTACTACGTCCATGACGAGGGCTCTTACTTCCCTGAAGAATGTTGTGTCAGTTCTTATGGTACTCCGTTTGATGATGCATGTGATGATGTTTATGCAACTGTTGCAGACGCTATCAAAGAGTGGTCGTCAAAGACTGGCATTGAGCAGGGAGACCGCACAGATGAGCAGATGATGGATTTCATCAATGAGTATGAGTACGAAGACTCTGACGTCTACTTCTACATCAAGACTTTTACATTCGAGTAATTAACCAGTGAAGGCACGAAGTCATTCCGGCTTCTGCCTTCACACAACCTACATAGTATATGAGAAATTTTCGTTGCATCGCCATTCTTTCTATTTTGATGGCACAATTATTGATCGTGACCTCATGCAGCAAGGATGAGGATATCTTGCAGGACGTAGAAGCTTCTACTACATTTGAGTGGTTTGAACCATTCCATAGCAAAGGCGCTTCTTCTGAACAGGTCAAGGCTTTTATGGCTGCTCAGAGCTATGTTCTTTCTTTAACTGAGCATCGCTCTGCTTATGGTACTCAACTTGTCTATTCAGACCAGAAGTCTGCCAAAGGCATTGTGTACAGTTTCTCTATCGTTGACAATGGACTGTACTCTGTCATTGACACAGAGCCTATGAGTATTTGGTATCAGGTTCAGGAATACCTTCAGAAACACTATACCTCACTGACATCATCATCCGACGGAATGATGTTCACGACTACGGACAAGAGTACCGTCGTTAAGATGGTTAAAGTATCAGACGAATACTTTAACCTGACCTATAACTTTGTGAGATAAAAAACTCAGAGCAGCCTCTTTAATATGGAGAGACTGCTCTAAATAACTTGTTTTATCAATGCTTGTTCTATAAGTGTTATCAAATATACTGCTATTTCTTGAATGGCTCAAGATCAATGATTAGTAAATCCTCTTGAACACCGGTATCTTTCAATTCCATCAACTCTCCATCTTCAATCTTATAATACTTTGTGAAACTATCTGATGCAGAGTTTGAACCTGACCTGCAGATTACGCCAGAACCGTTAAACACACATCTGTCGCGTTCGCCACCACAGAATATATGCTTTACTTTCCCTGCTACCGTATCATAAGTGAAGATGTCATATATGGCATAGTTGTCGCTCATTGAATCGCCTAAAATAAGTTCATAGATGCCATCTTCGTTTATATCTTTCTTTGCGTAACCCATGGATGGGCTCTTGTACTGGTAGATATAGCTTACACCAAGGTCTTCTGGAGTTTTCGATTGCCATCCATCTCCCAAGCCTTTTTTGACAGATGCAATAATCTCATCGTATTCTGTTTCAGGTTCGATACTTAATACTTTCGGTTCTCCCTGATCTGGAAGTGGCTTAAAGATCACGACCTTGACAACATTCTCCGAGTCATCGGTGCAGATGAACTTATAGTTGGTTCCTGCAACAACTTGTGTAGCTACGCTCTGGGGAGTGAGCTTCGACTTGTGAGTGTAGGTTGATGCAAAGAGTTGTCTATCCTCATCATCGAGAGATCGATAATCTGCATATGCACCTACTATATACTGATTCTCGCTGTCATTATTTGCCTTTATATTTTTGTTGGTGCAAGAAGTTGCAAATAGACAGGCGATACTTATTACCGCTAATAAATATCTTTTCATTGTATTGTTATTCTTAATCTTTTGTAAAATTATTCCTCATATATTTTTAATCTAAGTACTCTCATGGGTCTTCCCAATCCATGATAGAGATTTTCATCAAATGCAGTATCGCCAGTTGGCTTAAAGCCACATTTCTCCATCACTCTTCCAGAAGCAGGATTATCGATGAAATGACTGCTGAGAAGAGAACTCTGATTTGTTGTTTGACGGATTTGCTCCAATATCAACTTCAAGGCTTCTGTACAAATACCCATGTTCCAATAAGGCTTGGCTATCCAATAGCCTACTATGGGTTCACCTTCGCGTACAGGAAGGTTGCAGTCGCATGAAGGGCCATAGCCTATTGCGCCAATAGCCTCACCTGTTTCCTTCCATTCTATTGCCCATGTTGTAGGATTATTGAATACCGTCTGGATGATTTGCAGGCTTTCCTCTACACTCTTATGAGGTGGCCATCCCGCACGATCTCCAATATCAGGATCTGATGCATATTTAAACAATGCTTCTGCATCTGAATCTTTCCATGGGCGAAGTAATAATCTGTTTGTTTCCATATTTCAACCTTTCAGATTCTTCCTTGCCTCTTCATTATCACCTATTTCCTCAGCAAGGATCTTACAAAAATCAACCTCTGGACATTCTCCACAAGAATCGTAACCCTTTGCAGTTACGCAAGGTTTGATCTTGCACATTTCATTACAGAAGAAGTAATGTGGCCCGGCACTACGGCAACCCATGCAATTAATCTTGTCGGGAGTGATTATATCTGTGTGAAATATTTTACACCATTTGCGTGATACTTCCTTACGAAGTTCATCATCATTATTGATTGTGGCAATGTGAGCTTCACAAGCTGCACAATTCAATCCACAATAGCCAATTATTTTATGCATAATATTTAATTCGTTTCATTTTTTCCATCTTTTCAGCATAGGGAAGAAGCCATACATCATCTGTTTGTATTCTTCCTTAGTCATAGGTTTTGGCATCTGCTTATTCACTTCATCCACAAACTGTGAGCAATGATCTATCATCTCGTCCATAGTGCAATCCTGCAAGAATTTGCCATCCTTATAGCAGTATCGACAATAGTCGTAGTTAATGCTTCCATCTGCATTTGTTCCGCAGTCTTCTTTCTTCGTCAGTGGCATGCCGCAACTCTGACAGAACTGAGGTAATTGTCCTTCTTGGAAATTCTTCTCTTTTGTTGGGAATGTAGCATCGTATGTCTCGAATGCCTCGGGATTGTCATCTGCAACAAAATAACCTTTAGGAGGACAATAGGTTGCTTCAAGGCCATTTAGCCATCCAGGTATGAGTTCCAGAGCCAAGAAGTAGGGAACCTCAGCCTCTTTAGGTTCCAGATGATAATGGATATTGAGCGAGCTTGCCAGCACAAATCCGGCATGCTTGTAGAACTCATAGTTTCCCTCTATGCAGAGGAATCCAATACCCATCTCTTTTGCCTTTTCCAGCGCATAAGTGAGCAGTTTCAATCCATAGCCCTTACGCTTATAGTCTGGATGAATACTGATAGGACCAAATGTCCATGAAGGTTTCTTTGTCCCGTCTTCAAGTATAAGTTCTGCTTTCGAGAACATCACATGACCGATAATATGCTCATCTTCCTTCATCACAAAGTCGAGTTCGGGAATGAAGTCCGGATTACTTCTATATTGATTAAGGACATAATGTTCAGTGCATCCAGGACGATAAACGTTCCAGAACGCTTCGCGAGTTAGATTTTCAACTTCGCGGTAGTCTTGCGGTTGTTCTAATCTGATATTCATATTATAATAATTTTGTAATTTTCTTGTTGCAAAGATATAGCGACAATTCTATATTTCCAAATATCTGGGATAAATGACCTAAAAAATGTGATGAAACATCTCTATTTTAATAATGTGAGAGCTTGCTAGTTATTGCTTTCATAATAGGTTTTCCCGTATTATATGAGTCAGAGGTCGTTGCCAACATGAAACAGGTTGTGATTCCATTATGATGGTGATCATAACCAAATCACAACCTGTTTATGTTCCCTTTAATGTTGTAACAGCCTTGTTATCAACCCCTAAAGTATCAGTCTAAAGATCGCTGATTTACCTGTCATAAGCATCTTGTGATTTCGTTATGACGGCGGTCATAATCAAATCATAACTTTCTTATGCCAT
>CAYFTJ010000041.1:0-13186 GCA_964346155.1 uncultured Oscillospiraceae bacterium | reverse complement strand
TTTTGGTCTGGGTGAGAGGATTTGAACCCCCGGCCTCTTGAACCCCATTCAAGCACGCTACCAAGCTGCGCTACACCCAGAAACGCGCCGTTTCAAGCGCAAGAAGTATCTTAGACGATTCGCCCGAAAATGTCAAGCCCAAATTTTACTTTTAATGTGATTTGGATTGAATCCTGGGTTTCTATCGAAGTTAGACATAAATAGGGCAAAAATTTTATGGAAGAGATCTGTGCTATTTCCCTGCTTTTTTGCCTTCCATGTGCATCAGGGCAATGGCTTGAGACAAGGTGTCCACTCGTAACAGCTCTACTCCATCCGCCGTTTGCTGTTTCTTTCCGCGCTCTTTGGGGCAAATGATTTTGGTAAAGCCAAGACGGCGGCACTCGGCGATGCGCCTGTCAAGCTGCGGCACAGCGCGCACCTCGCCCGCCAGCCCCACTTCGCCCACCGCTGCCATGTTCGCAGGCAGGGCCGTGTCCGAAAGGGAGGAAGCCACCGCCAGACACAGCGGCAAATCGGCAGCCGGCTCATTTAAGTTCATGCCGCCGGCAACGTTCACATACACATCCTGGTTATATAACCGAAGCCCAGCGCGCTTTTCAAGCACGGCTAAAAGCAGATTGATGCGCCCGTAATCGGCGCCGTTGACCATGCGGCGGGGGCTTGCGTAAAAGGACTGGGACACAAGGGCTTGAATGTCCACCAGCATGGGGCGGGTGCCTTCCAGGGCGCAAAAGACCACCGAGCCCGATGCGTCCCGCGCCCGCTCTGAAAGCAGAGCTTCTGAAGCTTGCCCGACAGCCCGCATGCCTTCCCCGGTCATTTCAAAAATGCCCAGTTCGTTGACCGAGCCGAAGCGGTTTTTAACCGCCCGAAGCAGGCGGTACTCCCGGCGATAGTCACCCTCGAAATATAAGACCACGTCCACCATGTGTTCAAGCACACGGGGGCCGGCAATGGCGCCTTCCTTGGTTACATGGCCAACCAGCATGACCGCACAGCCGCTTGTTTTGGCGTAGCGCATGAGGAGGGAAGCGCATTCCCTTACCTGGCTTACCGAACCCGGGGCCGAGGCCATTTCGGGGCGGTACATGGTTTGGATGGAGTCTATCACGCAGTAGTCGGGCGCAAGGTCGTTTAGCTTATCTTCCACAGCGTCCATGGCGTTTTCGGCAAGCACATAGAGGCTGTCTTGCTGCACATTCAAGCGGTTTGCCCGCATTTTAATTTGCCTGGCGGACTCTTCTCCGCTAACATACAGCACCTTTTTACCCTTTTGGCACAGGTGACTGCACACCTGCAATAAAAGAGTACTTTTACCAACGCCAGGCTCACCGCCAATCAGCAGCATGGAACCTTCCACAATGCCGCCGCCCAGCACCCTGTCAAACTCTTTGATGCCGCTTGTCTCGTGTAGCTCTTCGCTTGTTTCTACTTTTGAAAGGGGCAAGGCGTCGGCGCCCGTTCCCCCGCGCTGCTTGTTGGGCTTGGCGGAAGAAAGGGAAGCTTGTTCTTTGACACTCTCTTCCAGCGTATTCCAGCGCCCGCAATCGGGGCACTGCCCAAGCCACCTTGGCGCTTCATACCCACAATTGGAACAAATATAAATGCTTTTTAATTTGGACATGGTTTATTTGACCGTTCTTCGAACGATATCATACAGTGCCTGTTCGTTCTTTTCGATATCTTTTAATAAGGCAAGCTGGGCCCTGGTACGCACCAGGTTGTGTTCGGGCGAGCGTACCCTGAAATACTTATCGCCGTTTAGGTAGTCGGTTAAAAAGCGCATGGCAAGTTCGGCCGTCATGACTTTGGCGCCCAGGGGCAGCATAAGCAGTTCTTCCTTGTCCAAAAAGCCGTTGGTTCCCTCAATAAAACCTCTGGTGAAAGCTTCGGCCATGTCAAGGTTCAGATGAATCAGGCTGATGTCCTCTTCATCTTCCGCGGCGGTGGATGCGCCGTAGCGGATGGCATCGCCATAGTCGTATAAGGAAGAGCCAGGCATAACGGTATCCAGGTCAATCACGCACAGAGCCCTGCCGGTTTCGGAATCAAGCAGCACGTTGTTGGCCTTGGTGTCGTTGTGGGTAACCCGAACGGGCAAGGCGCCGTCTTCCAAAAGCTTAACGATTTTGCACATCATCTTCCGGCGGGCAAAGATTTCGTCGATCTCTTCCTCTATAAGGGCAGCCCTGCCGGCAACATCTTCATCAAGCGCCCTGACAAAGGCATAAAAACGTTTGGTTGTATGGTGGAAATGAGGGATAGTTTCATGCAGGCTGGCCGCGTCAAAGTCGCTTAAGTAGCGCTGAAAATCGCCGAATCCGCGCCCCACCTCCCGCATCTGGGCGAAGCTGTGTACCTTGTCCAGGGCATCGGCATTTTCAATGAAGCCGTAAGCCCGCCAATAGTCGCCGTCTTCATCCTGGAACAGGAAATTGCCTTTTTTACACCGAATCAGCTCAAGCACCTTGCGGTCGGGATTAAGGCCTTCGGCCCGCATCTTTTCTTTGATGTGGGTGGTGACCCTGACGATATTGTCCATCATGCTGGGGGCATCCTTAAACACATAAGGGTTGATGTGCTGCAAGGTATACAGCTTGTGTCCCCCATCGGGCATTCTATACTCCAGGCGATAGGTCCCATTCACATTGCCCGATGTTAATTCAACACCGTTATGATATCGGCCCTCAAATTGGAAATTTGGAAGAATTGCTTTAATGTCATTATAAAACATAAAACCTCCTCGTTATTTTATAATATTGTTGGCAAAAAGCCATAGAATAAGCAAATGACCGGGATACACGGCGTACACCAGCCGTGACCTTGGAATATCCGAACGTGTATCCATAATCATCAGCGGGAGGGCAAGCAGCGCCATGGTCTGTAATTTTAAAAAGCTGGTCAGCATGGAGCCCAGACGCTGCATATAAAGATCGGCCGTATTAAAAGGAGAGGGGATACGCAAAAGCGAGAGAATATCATAGGAAGAGCTTCCCCACATCAGGCAAAAGGCCACAAACATGGCGGCAAACCCGCTTTTTGAGCCGCTGGATAAATACATCAGAATAATTAAAAGCACCCCGCGCCAGCCATAGTCCATTTTAAAAACCGACGCTAACACAAGGGCGATGACCGGCATCCACAGGTGGCTGAAAAAACGCTTTTTCTGAATGCCCCATACGGACAGCATACCCAAAAAAAGGGTGAAAATAACGTTCAGCTCACTCCAGCTATGGTTAAGCCCCAGCATGTAAGCGGGCTGGGATATCAGCGCAAACAAAAACAGCCTCAAAGCGTACTTTGCGTGATTTTTGGTATAGATACAACCTTGTACAATGCCCATGCAATAAAGAGGAAAGGCAATGCGCCCGATAACCCTTAAGACAGGCATTGAAGGTAAAAGAGTGGCGCCTACATGGTCAATTACCATGGTGATGGCCGCGACCAACGAAAGAAGTCCGGCATCGGCATTCAGAGCGGACTTTCGACTTAACGTGTTTGACACCAAATTCCCTCCCAAAAAGCATAAAACGCAGAGAGAGACATAGTTTATTTGTCCACCATCATTTTTTGACTCTGCTGAACATATGCATCATACCATGTTTTCCCCCACGGCTGCAAGCATTGCAGCTTTGCTTTTCCTTATGTTTCAGGTATAATAGGGAACACTTGGAGGGATTGTATGGAACAGTACGACAACGCGGTCAGCGCTATCTTGCTGGCAGCGCAAACAATTCTGGAATGCGGCGGTGAAACCTACCGCGCTGAGGAAACTGCCCTTCATATGGGCAGGGGCTTCGGCTTTGAAAAGGTTGAGATCTTAGCCTTTCCAACGGGTTTTTTCATCACCCTGTGGCTGCCCGATGGCTCAAGCAAATCCTATACCCGCCGCATTCACGACCGCAACTTGTACCTTGGCGATGTCAACGACGTGAACTCCGTTTCACGCCTTGTCAGCCAGCGAAAGATGGATGCCGCCCAGGCGCTTGAGCGCTTGGAGGAAATCCACAACAAGCCGCGCATGAAGCCCCTGCATACCTTGCTGGCCTTCGCCTTCTGCTGTGCCTTTTTTACCCTCATGTTTAACGGGGACCTGAAGGACATGTGCATCAGCTTTGTTGCAGGTCTTGCCATGCGGTACATGATGCCCATCTACCGGTCTTTCCGTATCCCTTCCCCCCTTGTTTCCATGTTTTCCGGCATGATAAACGCCGGCGTTACCATTTTGTTGATCAGCCTGATCGGCGGCAACCAGGATGCCATTATCGCGGGCGCCCTGATGCCGCTATTGCCGGGGCTTGCCTTTACCAACGCGGTGCGCGACACCATGCGCGGCGACCTCATTTCCGGTATCGGCCGCCTGGCGGACGCCACCATCAACATCCTGCTGCTGGGCTACGGCGTCGCCTTTGTTGTAAGCTTATAGAAAGGGGAAAAAGATGATACTGTCGCTGCTGGGCTGTTTTGTCGCCACCATCTGTTTTGCGCTTTTGCTAAGAGCACCCGTGCGCTCTTTGCCTTCGGTTTCCCTGGTAGCCATGGCGGGCTATGCCGTGTACCTTATCATGGGCGACAACTTGGGTTCCTTCTTTGTTTCGGCGCTGGTCATCGTCATGCTCAGTGAGGTTTTTGCCCGCATCAAGAAAATGACCTCCGCCCTGTTTGTTGTCAGCGGACTTATCCCCCTGGTGCCCGGCATGAAGCTCTATCGGGCCGTTGTACTGCTTGCCGAAGGCAATTCCGCGCAGGCCAGCCTGGAAGCCATCAAAGCCCTGTCGGGCTTTGGCTCCATTGCCTTGGCTATTACCATTGCAACGGCCGTGTTTAATAATTTCCATCCCACCCTCCTTCGCATCAAAAAGCGCAGGAAAGCACAGCAATAAAACTTGTAGGAGGTATAGCATGCACATACTCATCACCAACGACGACGGCTTTCGCTCCGAAGGCCTCAAGGCTTTGGCAAAAGAGGCCGCCCGGCGCGGCCACACCGCCATTGTCAGCGCCCCTGATTACCAGCAAAGCGCCAAAAGCCACGGCATCACCCTAGGGCATCCGCTGATTGTCAAAAAGCGCCCCTCCATTGACGGCATTCCGGTCTATTCCGTTCAGGGAACGCCGGTTGATGCCGCGCGTATCGGCTTTGAAGTTACGCAGCAACCCTATGACTTTTGCGTATCCGGCATCAACAACGGGCTTAATTCCGGTCCGGCCGTCTTTTACAGCGGAACGGTGGCCGCAGCAAGGGAGGCTGCCTTTAAAGCTGTACCTTCCATTGCCGTATCCATTGATGTGGGCGCCGATGAAGAGATGCTCCAAAACGCCGCCAGGCTTACCTTTGACATCATCGAAAAAATGCAAGGGCATCCCATGCCTTTGGGCGTATTTGCCACGGTCAATTTACCTGCCATTGCTCCGGAAAATCTAAAAGAAGTGAAGGCATGCAAAACCGCCTTTGTCTATTTTGAAGACGGCTACGAGCACCGCCAAAGCCCCCAAGGCACCGATTACTACTGGCTGAAAGGCGATGTGGACTGGCACTCGCCCCAGGAAGATACGGACATCGACTACCTGCTGCAAGGCCATGTAACCCTCAGTTTCCTTGGCAACATTATCGACCATACCGATAGCTTTAAGCACCTGTTTGAGGCATGAGCAAGCACATTGTTGTCATCGGCGGCGGTCCCGGCGGCATGATGGCCTCCATTGCCGCGCAAAATGCAGGCGCGCAGGTCACCCTCATTGAAAAAAACGAGAAGCTCGGCAAAAAACTTTACATCACCGGCAAAGGCCGCTGCAACGTGACCAACGCTTCGGATACCCAGGGACTTATCCGTTCCACTCCCCATAACGGGCGCTTTCTCTTTTCTTCTTTTGACGGCTTTACGCCTCAGGACCTTTGCGCTCTGCTTGAAAAAAACGGCTGCCCTACTGTGATGGAAAGGGGCCAGCGGGTTTTCCCCGCTTCGGGCAAGGCGTCCGATGTGACCCGCGCCCTTGAAAAAGCCATGCAGGGGGCAACCATTCTTTTAAACACCAAGGCGGCAGGCATCCTGACGGATGAAACAAAGGCAACAGGCGTTAGGCTTACAAATGGTAAGGTACTTGCTTGCGATGCTGTCATCATCGCGACCGGCGGGCTTTCCTACCCTTCCACCGGCTCAACGGGCGACGGGTACGGCTTTGCTGAAAATTGTGGCCACACTGTCACCGACACCCGCCCCGCCCTTGTACCTGTTAACCTAAAGGATACCTGGGCCAAAAGTTTGCAGGGGCTTACCTTAAAAAATGTTCAGCTATCCGCAATGGCCGATAAAAAGCGTTTGTTTCAAGAGCAAGGGGAACTGCTCTTTACCCACTTTGGCATTTCCGGTCCGCTGGTCCTGTCTTTATCCAGCTATCTTGTAGGTGCCAATGAAGAAGAAATTAGTCTTTTCCTTGACCTGAAGCCTGCCCTTTCTACTGAAAAGCTGCTGGCACGCCTGCAAAGAGAGGTGGAGGCTAATCCCAGACAAGAGCTGCACACCCTCATGCAAGGCTACCTTCCAAGAGCTATGGCCGCGCTTTTCCCTGATTTATGCGGCATTGATTCCAAGAAAGCCATCGGCACGCTGCCAGTATCCCAAAGGCAAGCCATCGCCCATACCTTAAAGAAACTGCCGCTAAGCTACGCGGGCGTCCGCTCTTTTTCAGAGGCGGTCATTACATCGGGCGGAGTGAGCACCAAGGAAATCAACCCCTCCACCATGCAGTCAAAACTCATGGAAGGCCTTTATTTTGCCGGGGAAGTGATTGACGTGGACGCCCTCACGGGCGGCTTTAACCTGCAAATCGCCTTTTCCACCGGATACAAGGCGGGCAAATCAGCCGCAACAGAAAATACGATTTAAGGAAACCAAATGAACTATATTATCCTTGACCTTGAATGGAACCAGCCCATCAGCTTTAACTCATCTGCCTACAAGCGGGTAGGCGACAAACTAAAATTTGAAGTCATCCAAATCGGCGCCGTCAAGCTGGACGAAAAGCGCCGCATGGTGGGCTCTTTTAACTCCTTTGTTTTGCCCACCCACTATGTAAGGCTGCACCCCCGCATCAGCCGCATTACCGGCATTAAACAAAACGACCTGACGGGCGAAGACCACTTTGCCAAAGCCTACGAGCGTTTCCTTGCCTGGTGCGGTGAAGACAGCTTCTTGTTTACTTGGGGGCAAGACGATTTAAGCATCCTGACCCAAAACAGCAGCTTTTTTGGCTACCCTGATTTGCCGCATAAAATATACGATTTGCAGCCCGTGTTTACCCAGCTGGTTGGTGGGGGCAAAAACCGCCATAGCCTGAGAAAAGCTATGATGTACCATCACATCAACCCTTCCAGCGACCACCCCTTCCATTCAGCGGTGGACGATGCCTATTATACGGCGCTGGTATTTCAAAAGATGCCCGAAGGCACCGAGTTTTTCGCTTTCCCGCAAACAGCGAAAATCCCCGCCGTTCAAACAAATAACGGCGCGCAAACCACCTTTGAGAAACGGGTAGACAATATCTTGAGCGCCCTCAAAAGCCGGGCGGCCATGTCGCCCCTTTGTCCCGTTTGCGGCAAGCACGTCAAAATCCCCGAAGGCTATGCCCCGCTGCGGGAAGAAAACACCTTCATGGCCCTTGCCGATTGCAAGAAGCACGGCCTCATCAACTGCGAGCTTCATTTTGTCAAAAACGAAGACGGCTACATCATGACCCAGTCGGTCAGCCTGTCTGATGAACAGCACCCTGCTTACGTGCGCACCAAGCACCTGCAATGGGCAAAGAAAGTAAAAAGATTTCAAGGAGCAACCGCATGAGAATTTCCATCAACGGTCAAAGCCGAACTTTTTCATCTCACTTAAAGCTGATCAACGTCATCCGCCTCTTGTCGCCCCAAAGCCTGGAAACAGCCCTGGCAGCGCAGCATGGCAACAAGGTTATTGAGCTGAACCGCATGCTGCATGAAGACATGGACCTTGAGCTGATTACTTACCAGCACGAAGAAGGCCGCCGGATTTACGAACGTTCACTGCGGTTTGTCTTCTTGCTGGCCGTCAAACGCTGTTTTCCTGATGCCAAGGTACGGTTTGAACACTCCCTAGGCGGTGGCATTTACCTGGTACTGGAAGGCCAGCGCCTGTATCCCGGCGATATTATCACCTTAAAGGGCCTGATGCATGATATTATCAAGCAGGACCTGCCTTTTACCCGCCACAAGTGGTCCAAGGAAGAAGCCATTGTCTATTTCCTTTCCATTGGCGACGAGGAAAAAGCACGGCTTTTGTCCTACCGCCCTTATGACTTTTTTGACGTGTATGAATGCGGCTGTATGTACGAATACTTTTACGGCGCCATGCTGCCTTCCACCGGCCATGTGAAGGTCTTTGACCTTGAAGCCATGACCCCCGGTCTGCTTCTGCTTCTACCTCAAAAAGAAGACCCGTCAAAGCCCGCCCCCTATATCTATTCGCCCAAACAAATGGCCACCTTTGCCCAGTCCAACTACTGGTGCAAGGTGCTTGAATGCACCGACGCGGCCGACCTGAACGACCTGGTCAGCGAAAAAAAGCTGGGCGAATTTATCCGGGTCAACGAGGCTTTGCACGATAAGTCCCTAAGCGACATCGCCGACGAAATTTGCCTGCGCGGCTCCCGCACGGTGTTTATTGCCGGCCCATCTTCATCGGGCAAAACCACCTTTGCCAACCGCCTGTGCATTCAACTAAGGGTGAATGGCCTTCGGCCGGTGCTTATCAGCCTTGATAATTTTTACCGCAACCGCTGTGAAATGCCGGTGGAAGAAGACGGAACGCACGACCTTGAAGCCATTGACGCGCTTGATTTGGACAAGTTCCACAAAACCATCCAAAGCCTGCTGCAGGGCAAGGTAACGGACATGCCCGTTTTTGACTTTACCACCCAGCGCCAAAACCCCGCAGGCTACAAGCTCAAGCTTGATCCCGACCAGCCTCTGGTTTTTGAAGGCATTCATGGGCTGAATCCCCGCATGCACAAAGGCTTTAACCAAAAGGACCTGTTTAAAATCTACATCAGCGAGCTCACCTGCTTAAACCTTGACCCCCACAACCGCATCCGTACCACCGACGTGCGTCTGCTTCGCCGCCTGGTCCGCGACTATCAGTTCCGTGGAACGCCCGTTGAAGGCACCCTGTCCATGTGGGAAAAAGTACGCAAGGGTGAAGAGAAGTGGATTTTCCCCTATCAGGAAAACGCCGACGTGATGTTCAACTCCGCCCTGCACTATGAACTGCCCGTGCTAAAAAGAATGAGCCTCCCTATTTTAAAAGCCGTCAACAAAGACGACCCCAACTATTTAAAAATCAGCCGGTTAAAAAAGATTCTCAACTACTTTATCCCCGCCGATGAAGAAGACCTGCTTGATATTCCCCCTTTAAGCATCCTGCGGGAATTTATCGGCGGCAACACACTGTACCACTAAAAAACCAAGCATTTTACTCATTTGCCTATTTCAGGTATAATAAAGGAGGCGCAAGTGACCGTTGACCTTCACAACATGAATGTGTTTCAGGCGCGTGTCAAGCTAAACTCTGCCTTGAAAAAGGCAACAGGCGCTACCTATCGCCTGCGGGTGGTTCATGGCTACAACCTGGGCAGCGCCATCAAAGACATGGTGCGAAGCGAGTTTAAAGACCATCCCAAGGTCTTGCGGATAGAATCAAGCGCCAACCCCGGCGAAACCATCCTGGTTTTGCGGGACCTAACTTCCTGACACGGAGGACAATTCATGGATTTTCGTTCAAATCAGCTACAAAAAAGCAGACCCATTTTTCTGCTCATTTTTTGTGCGCTGCTTTTAGCGCTTTTTATCATCTTTGGTCCTGACGAGCCAATACAGCGGGCCTACAATGTTCTGCCCGACGGCACCATCGTTTCCAACCACCAGGGTCTGGTCATTTCCGAACTGATGAGTGCCAACGGCTCCGCCCTGCCCGACGAAAACGGCAACTTTTCAGACTGGCTGGAAATTTGGAACAGCACCGATACCGCCATGAATTTAAAAGGGCTGTCCCTGTCCAACCGAAATGACCGGGCCAGGTTCCTTTTCCCGGAAATGATTTTGGCGCCCGATGAGCGCATCGTCATCTTCTGCGACGGCACCAACCAAAACGATGCGGGCAGGGAGCTGCACGCCAAGTTTAAACTATCCAGCATCAAGTGTTCGGCCTTCCTTTTCGACAGCCAGGGCATTGTGCTGTCCGAAGTACACGTCCCTACCCTGAACGTCAACGAAACCTGGTACCTGAACCAATCGGGCGAATATCAAAAAGGCGAAAACTTCTATTCCCCCGGCTATCCCAACACCCTTGAAGGGCATCAGGCCTATTTGGATAGCTACCGCATCGAGCCGGGTGCCCTGCAAATCAACGAAATCATGGCGGCGCCCAGGTCCGGCCTTCGTGATGAAGACGGGGACCTGAGCGACTGGATTGAAATCAAGAACAATTCCGATAAGGTCATTGACCTGAGCAACTATTGCCTGTCCGACAAGGAAGACCGTCCCGTGATGTGGCGTTTCCCCGACGGGGCCATTGTATCGCCGGGCTCTACCTTCCTGGTATTCTGCTCGGGCAAGGACCGCCCCAATGTGGGCGGCTACCCGCACACCAACTTCTCCATCAGCGCCGAAGGCGAAACCATTACCCTGTCTACCCGTACGGGCCAACTGGTTGACCGTGTTGTTTTTGAAAACCTGCCTGCCGACGCAAGCTACGGCCGCAACCCCGATACGGGCAACTGGCAAATTTATACCCTTGCCACGCCGGGCGCCGACAACAACACCCAGGGGGGCGCCATGGCCGAGCGCTTCCTGCGCTCACTCAACCCCACGCAGGTTTATATTTGGGAGGCCATGAGCTCAAACTCATCCACTGTCCTTTCCCCCGGCGAACCTTTTTGTGACTGGGTAGAACTGTACAACCAGGGCTCCGAGCCCGTGGACCTTTCAAACTGGGGCCTTTCGGATAACGTCAAATGGCCGCGCAAGTGGCAGTTTCCCCAAGGAACGACCATTTATCCGGGCGAATTCAAGGTTATTCGCTTAAACAAAAGCAAGGAACCCGGGTCCGACGCCTCCATGCTTCAGGCAAGCTATGCCATCAAGCGCGCAGGCGGTGAAACGGTCACGCTTTCCCTTCCCGATGGGCGGGTCATCGATAAGATGCCGATGCCGGAACTGCCCACCGATATCAGCTATGGCCGTACCACCACAAAGAACGGCTTTTTTTATTTTAACGCAGCCACCCCCGGCGGCGACAACGCCACCCCCTTTGTCGGCTTTTCCCAGGCGCCTGTTCTTTCCCACGCGGGCGGGCTGTATAAGGAAAATATCTTCCTTGAAATGTCGGTGGAAGACGGCAGCCTTATTCGCTATACCTTAGATGGCTCCACCCCCACCCTGGAAAACGGCCAAGTCTACGACAGGCCCATCGAAATCTCTTCCACCGTGGTGGTGCGCGCCCGCGCTTTCAAGGCAGGGTTGCAGGGCTCTGCCACCATTACCAATACCTATGTCATGAAAACCTACTATACCCTGCCCGTGGTGTGCCTGACCACCGACCCGGAAATCCTCTGGAATAACACCGACGGCATGTACGCAGCCGGCGAAGGTGTGGATTTGGCCAGTTACAAAAACATTCCCTTTAGAAACCCCACCCCCATTTACCGCCAGTTTGGCAAAATTTTCCGTCCCGGCTACGGCGAAATGTTTGAGGAAGGCAAGGATACGGCCACTTTCTCCCAGGGCATTGAGTTTGGTTTGATCGGCCAATACTCCCTGGATATGCCGCAAAAATCCTTTAAGCTAAAGGCCAAGGCGCCCATGGGCGAGCGTTACTTTAACGCCAAACTATTTGAAGACAGGCCCTTTACTCAGTTTAAGTCGCTGGTTCTTCGCGTGTCGGGCAACGACTGCGTCTGGACCCGCATGGTGGACGGGGTGCAGAGCCGCCTGGTAGACCAAGTGCCCGACACCACCGTCATTCACCAAGCCTGGCGGCCTGTTATCGTGTATCTCAACGGCCAGTACTGGGGGCATTATAACTTAAGGGAGCGGGTCAGCCGCTACTTTGTTGCCCAACACGAAGGCATCCCCCTTGAAGAGGCCGACGATATGGACATCATCGAAGGCTCCAGTAAAGTCTATTACGGCTCCAACAAGGGCTATTTGGAGATGATTAAAAAGATCCGCAACTCCGACCCCAAAAACAACCCCGAAGATTTGCAGTATATCTTAGATAATGTGGATGTAGACAACCTGTTTGACTACCTGTTCTATCAAATTTTCTTTGCCAACACCGACTCGGGTAACATCCGCTTCTATCGGGTGCCCGGCGGCAAGTGGCGCTACATCATGTTCGATATGGACTATGGCCTCTTTAGCTCCTCCAACAACGGCATCCGCAACATGATGAACCCCAAAGGCCACGGCGCAAACGACGACTTGGACAACAGCCTCTGGCTTAAAGTCTTGGAAAACGAACAGATGTTTGATAGGTTCATGACCCGCTTTGGCCAGTTGTTCCAGTTCTTCACCACCGAACGCATGCTGGCGCAGATTGATGAATGCTACCACATCCTGGAGCCCGAAATGCCCATGCATTTTGAGCGCTGGGCCGAGCATAACCTCAAAAACATCTCTTTTGACCAGCCGCAGTCGGTGGATGGCTGTCTCAGGTATTGGAACGAGCGCGTGGACCGCCTGCGCAACGTCGTCATGAAGCGGCCCCGCTACGCCTGGGTGCAGATGAAAGAATGGTATAACCTGTCCGACGAAGTCATGATTCACTACCTTGGCCCCAAACCCGAATTCCCCCCAGGGGCGACGGTTTCTAATAAGGATATTGAGCAGACGAAGTAAAGTTCGCCACTAAAAAATCAGGGTTTGCGCCCTGATTTTTTGTTGTCTTGATTTATCCTTTTATACTATCTCACCTTTAAATTAGCCTTTTCTCACGCGTCTTTTCCTCTTTGGCTGTGCCTGACTCAGTCGCAATAGGAATCCACTATTCCTCCTTCATCAGGCTTTGCCAAACAGAAAAATTCGCTGCGATAAAGAGGCTATTCTAAAAGTGACATAGTATTAATTAATGAAGATTTTTAATTTTTTTCTATGAGAATATGC